>NZ_JAZHPY010000043.1:0-9621 GCF_036711655.1 Wolbachia endosymbiont of Pentidionis agamae
TTCCAATTGAAGTAATAGTGGATGCAACAGGGCTTACTTTAGAGGATATAAAAAATATAGAATGGTTTTGAGAGATATGAAATTGCTAAAGGGAAAAAGAGGTATCATTACTGGTGTTATGAATGATAGATCTATAGCATATGATACATGCAAAAACCCTTTTTATGAATGGTACAGAACTTTCATTTATTACACGCTTGAGAAAGAATTGGGCTGCTAAGCCATGGAAAAGGGGATCTAGGTAAAATTGCAGTAGATCATATAAACTACAAGCAAAATTTTTGAAAGGTAAGTGGCAAGACTTTGCAAGTCTACGGTTGGGGCAGGTACCTTTCAGGAAGGTTCATCAAATTGATTAAAATTAGGTCATAGTTGCTTAGTTAAGCTAAAAATGTATTTTACTACACTTTAAAACAATTGCTTTTAAACTTAACTTTTTTGTCATTTTTTATTTAGAACTTCAAATATATACTATGTCTGGATTTATGTTCTAAATTATCGTCTTTTAATAAATCCTGCAACTCTGTTGAAGGTAGACTAGAATATACTTCACTTTGTATATCTACGAAAAAAGTGAGAATTAATTTCAACATCTCTTCTTTTTGTTTTCTGTTAAATAACTCATTATGTTCTTTCTGTAATCTACCTAATATTTCTAATACTTCTGTACACTTCTCAGATAATACTTGATTTCTTTGCGAAATACTCTCAAGTATTTTTTGCACTGGATTAAGAGCTAAATCAATCTCTCCTTGATACTTTTCAATCATATCTTGATATATATCTACCATCTTTTGACACGATGAAGCTCTGAATTTGTGTTCTTCTTTCTCTCTTATCTTAGAACGTTGATGATTTTTACAATTAAAAATTGACTCTTTATTTTCATAAATATGGTTAATTGAATTAGTGATATTTATCTCATCTATTTTTTCCAATTCCCGTTTATGATTAAACTTATTGTCAATTAATGCTTGCTCTGATTTTAGATCTTTTGGTAGCACGTAACCCTGTATATTGTTATTATCATCTGTATTATTTAGTAGTGTCACTTTAGGTAATTCTTTTAATGACCTTATATATTTTAAGGTTTCCTTAAATAATGCTGCACCAGATAACCCAAATTTTTTAGAAAGCTCTTGCTGTTCTTGACTAATTTTTTCTATTCTCTTTATCTCACTGCTTTTTAAGCTTGGTTCTTCTGCAGCTTGTTCTTTAATTTTTTCCCGCAACTTTTTTACTTCATTCTCATTTCTCTCCTGATTTTCTTCCACGTTTTTGAGAAAATCTTCAGCCTGTTCTTCCATTATCGATAATTCTTCAAATGCTTTTTTTGGCCCTATACCTAATAAAATTGATTCTAACTTTTTTTGCGGTTTTTCTTTATTTATTTTCTCAGTACTCCTGTTATTATTTAATAGCTTTTGTATTTCACTTAGCTTTTTTGGGTTACACGTTTTAACAATATTATAAATAATGTTTTTTACTACTTCTTTATTTTCTTCACTGTTTAAGTCGCTTAATAAGGAATTTACATATAACTTCCATATTTTCTTATCAACTTGATTTTCATGATCTTTTTTCTGCATTTGCACATTTAAAGCCTTCAATGGTCTTTTTAATATATCAATAATCTTATTCATAATATTACCTCATCTATTAAAGAATAATATAACTTAGTATAAAATACAATTATTATTTTTACTTTAATTAGCAGAACTTCTTGATTTTTAGCAGTTAAAACTATAATATGAATTAATATTATATTAATTTAGATGGGGTGTATAATGGGAAACAAAGTTTTAGTACGGTATGCATTGGCCTACATAAAAAAATCAAAGGTAAGTGACCCTAACAAAATACGAAATTTTTTAAGTCATATAGATGCTTATAATTCAGATGTATTGCATAGCTGGAGTGCAGAAAATTTTGATAGAATCTATGGTGCCTTTAAAGGTAGCAATAATCAGCAAAGAAATCAATCGTATACGTCTTTTAATAATAATACAAATCAACAGCGCACTGTACATGAAAACGTTAATATTATAATAAATGAAAACAGAGGCTTAGATTTCTGGGACTTAATATTACTTCAGTGTTGTATTAATAGTCTATATAGTAAATCTAATAATGTTACTAATAACACTAACATTAATTACAGTCACAATCAAGCTCAAAATAGTCAGAAAAAAGAGCAGGAAGATAGGAAGTTATTAGCTTTAGGGGTTCTAGTTGTAACGTTAGCCATCATCTTTCATGCTTCTATATGTTTTTTCTATATGAGCAGCAGAAAAAATGCTAGAAAAAGTGATGATATAAATTATCTCGATAAAAAACTAAAACTTTTAAGTGGCACAGAATTTACTTGTTGTGCTTTATCTTTAGCTGCTTTAGTTGGTTGTGCTATTTATCCAGTTTTGCCAGTTTGGGGACTTGTTATTCTTGGTATCAACTCTCTTGTATGTTTTTTTGGTGGTCTTGCATTTTATAATAAGCACGAGAAAGAAAGTGGATATATTGAAAAAGCTAGAGAAGCTGCTAGTAGTTTTAATGGTAACAGTGGATATAATAATGGATTTAATCATCATCAAGAAAATCAAAGCCACTCATCACATGCTGAATCGAATTGTTACAACTTTGATCGTATGTCACCAAATGGGCCGCTGCCTAGTTACGATGACTCAATGAGAGGAGGAGGAGGAAATAGCACTCAACCAACAGCACCTCCTGCTTCCCAATTTTATGAGGCACATATCAATCATTATCAGGAAAACAAAGTATATACTCAGGACTGTTAAGTAGCTTTTATTTAAAATGCTATATTTAATATAAATTTTAGTTGACTTTCGATTGTTTAAAATTGTATAATATTATATTAATTAATTTATATAATATAGATATGACTGATACTAAAATTTTAATAAAATATGCACTAGTCTACATAAAAAAATCAAGAGTGAGTGATCCTCAAGAAATACAGCGTTTTTAGATCATGTTGATCAGAGTATGTCAAATGTAGGTCATCTCTGGAGTGAAGAAAAATTTAAGTATCTCTATAATAGCTTTGCACAAAACATTATACCTATCAGAGGTTCAAATTTTGGAGATTGTTTCATATTCTTTCCGCATCATTGTTATTGTGGAGGTAGATGTGATGATGATGCAGCTTTAACAATGCTAGTTATAATTTAGGCATCATATTAATTATTGTCTTTCATATTGTTATGTCTTATATCTATGCAAACAGCAAAAAAAATGCTAGAAAAAGTGATGATATAAATTATCTCGATAAAAAACTAAAACTTTTAAGTGGCATACAACTTACTTGTTGTGCTTTATCTTCAGCTGCTTTAGTTACATGTGCTTTTCATTCAGCTTCACCTATAATTATTGAACTAATTGTTGTTTTAGGTGTGAATGTTCTTTTTTGCCTTGTTGACGGCCTTATATTGTATAATAAGCATAAAAAAGAAAGTGAATATATTGAAAAAGCTAAAGAAGCTGCTAGTAGTTTTAATGGCAACAGTCGACATAATAATGGATTTAATCAAAGCCACTTGTCACATTCTGAATCGAATTATCACAATGATTATATGTTCCAAATTCACCTACTTACGATGAAGCAAATAGCCGCACTCAACCGAAAGCGCCGCCTCCTAGTAGCTACTTCTCTTCCACAGAAGTGCATAACTTCCAGCATCAAGGATGCATAGAAAAGTAAATTGAGTAAAAAGCCATTAAATTAATGAGTTTTTTATTAATAGTATGGTCTGTTTTTCTTTAATCTTAATTGAATTGCATTTTCCCAAAGGTCTCCATTAGATAGTAATTTTTCTTTATTATATATCAATTCCTCTCTTTTTTCTGCAGCAAATTCAAAATTAGGACCTTCTACAATTGCATCTACAGGACATGCTTCTTGGCAAAGTCCACAATATATACACTTCATCATATCTATGTCATAACGTGTAGTACGCCTACTCCAGTCTCCCCTATCTTCTGCCTCTATTACAATTGCTTGTGCAGGACAGATAACCTCACAGAGCTTGCAAGCTATACATCTTTCTTCACCGTTTGCATACCTACGGAGCGCATGCTCACCACGAAATCTAGTACTCAAAGGTCCTTTTCCCATTGGATAATTTATGGTCACCTTACGCTTAAACATATACTTAAGTGTAAGAATAAAACCTCTAATTAACTCTACAAAAAAACAATACCAAACTAACCTTTTAAACATAAAATGCCAAAATATTCAAATGTAACTAAATCCGCATCTAGACTTATTTAGAGTTAACAATAGAGACTTCTACATCAAGAAATTTCATCTTCAACCCACTCGCTTAAATCACTACTCCCAATCCCCCCAAGCTTTCTTGCAATTTCTTTGCCATTATTAAATATTATTAAAGTAGGGATGGATTGAATGGCAAATTCACTAGGTATAAGTTCTTGTTCATCAACATTAAATTTACAAACTTTTATTATACCTTTTTTACTTTTAGCAAATTCTTCTACGTGCGGCATAAGTTGTATACATGGTCCACACCACTCTGCCCAAAAATCTACTAAAACAAACCCATCATGCTCAATAACTTCTGACTGAAAGTTTTTATCATTTATTACTATCACTTTATCATTCATATAGTACCTAATTTATTACATTTTACTAAATAATAGTAATCAATTCTTGTATTATTTACAAGAGATCTTTCTTAAAATTAAGAAAAAAGTAAAAGATAAAATATACTTATCACCCAAACTATGGATTAAAAAATAGATGAAAGTTCAGCTTAGGAAAATATTGGTAAACTCCGAGATATTGTAAAAAAGGAAATCACACATAAAAAAAGATATTACAAGACTTTAATGTTTCATAGAAGATTTTTGTCGCATTGCTGATGAAAAAGTGGCAAAAAACCAATCATTGATGATCAATGAAAATGGCGAAAGTTGGATTACGCTGACAAAGGTAATAGTAAGTACCTATGCTGGATTTAAATAGACTGGACTTTTGTTTGGGAGATGTATCAACTGTTTTCAAAATTTCTGAGTAGAGGCTTTAACTCGTTACTAAAGTGAAAAAGTTATGAAAAACACATTAATTTCACTAAATGAAAAGATTTTTTAAGAAAAAGATTGAAACAGTCTTTGGTTACTTCAAAAATAAACTTGAGCTTGAGCATACTATGCACAGATCTCAAATAAATTTTGGTCATATTTTTCTACCATGATTCCATACTATATGCAGTTTAAAAAGCCTTCTATTTATAAACTTTACTTCGTTAATTAATTCATATTTGGGGTTAATATAATGTACCTAGAATAAATGTCTTGTACAAACTATGCTATAAAAGCATAGAAGAAAAAAAATGTTCAATGTTTGTGGTTAATTGGATGACCATATAACATTTTTTTCCATGATATGATATAAACAAATGTATTAGGTAATATGTATGACAATATATAAAATATAGTATTTAGACAGTGGATTGTGAGTGATGCAGAGCAACTAAGGGAAGAAGTAGAGAAGAAAGCATCCATTGCCAAACACTCGCAAGTTTCCGCACCGCCAAGTTCTTTTAGACTCAGCATTAGCTGATCCAGATACATTACAATGTGTGTTTTATTTTGGAAGTATTTAAGTAAAAAACAAAAAGCAACGATTGAAGATCTTGAAAATCTAGCTCTCAATATTAGAGCTATAGATTTTGATGATCCAAAATTAAAGCATTTTTTGGTACCACATGATTTTAAAACCGATATTGCTTTATTCAATTCAGAATTAGGTAGCAAAAGTAAAGAGGTAATATTTCTTAAAACTTTCTAATGATGGGGCTACGTATGGATTTTATGCGTGCACTTATGCTATATTATGGACATGATGCAATAGTTGCTTCTGAAAAGGTTGACAGTAAAGAGATCTTACATGATGCATCTGTTTATATATCTTGACTTTGATCAAGAGGTAATAAAGCCATTTAAACAATTGAGAGCTCCATATGGGGTACTTGTTACTCCTCTAACCAGTACATGCTTCATTTTTTTGTCTTAATAATAACGTTATAGCATTTACACAACCTAGACACCCAGCATTGAAAGAGTTGCTTAAAGCAATCAAAGGATATTTTGATATAACACAAGAAAATTATTTGAAAAGATTTTACAAACACATAAAAGATGAAATTAATTTTGGCGATGACATAGATGAAAATGATAAATTGAAATTATCATTTTATCTTTTTTGTAGTTTTGTATCTGGCATAGAAAAAGAAAGAAAATATGATTCTGATATACTTCCTCATACATTTGGAGCACACTATTTCATGGGTGCTACGCGAGATCAGAATATGAAAAATGGATTATATATTAAACATATAAAAAAGAAAGTACCTGTTCAAATTCTAGAATGCATAGAAAGAGCAGTAAACCAACATGAAATTCATGATACATATATAGATAAAATAAAAATAGATTACTTAATTGGGTGTGTGTTTGTAAAACAGGAAGAAGAGAATATCTTTCTTGATACACAAAATATATGTAGTATTCCTAATGGTGGAAAATCTTGGAGAAAGGATCTATTTAAAGGAATGTATAAAGAACTGGAATTACCATTAGAAAGTTCAATAAAATTGAAAGAAATTAACATACAATTTAGAAAAATGTATGAAGTACCAAAAGCACTAAAACGAGAAGAAAATGAAGTACAGGAATTACCATTAGTAGATTCTTTACCAACAAGATTAGAAGCAACGAACATACAGCCTTTTAGTGGTGAGCAGTACAGACATTGTTAGAAGGAAATGTTGAAACTAATATAAAAATACAGAATTAAGCAGTATGCGATTTTAATGATGGGAGGAATCCTCCCACACCCTAACTTTACGTTCTATAAATAAGAAAATTTTGAAAAATGTAATAAAAAGAATATTTTCATTCTATGAATTACTTTTAAGTTTTTTATTTTCAATTAATTCCAAGGCTTTTTTTAAATCAATATCATTAGTATTAATATTCTTACTTAAAGCAACATTCATTTTATCATATTTTAGATATAACCCATACCTTCCATGACATACAAAAACTTCTTTTCCTTCCTTGTCAAATCCAAGAGACTTTGATTCTTTACGTGCGCTGTTTTCAATAGTACTAACTACTTCATCTAATTTCATATTAAATATTTCTCTATGGCTTTTTTTTATAGAGTAGTATTTGTTATCGTATAAAAAATAATATCCAAAGCGTCCAATACCTAATTTTATTTCTTTTTGTGTTTTAGGATGCATACCAATATTTTTTGGTAAAGAGATTAGATCAGTTGCAATATTTAAGTCCAATTCATTAATATTAATATTACTTGGAATAGTAATGGATTTTTTCTTTTCAGATTCATCATTAAGCTGTAAATAAAATCCATAAGGACCTTTTTTAATAATAATTTCTTTTCCTGTTGCAGCATCTAGACCTAAGCTTCTTTGATCATAGTTACTTTTATCAGTAATCTCTTTTATGTAACGACAGTTAGGGTAATTGGAGCAGCCAAAAAATACGCTGCTTTTACCAATATTTAATGCTAATATTCCATCGGAGCAAGAAGGACATTTTTTATCTTTAATTTGTTCATGTGTATTGATAAAGGAATCTATAATTAAATTATGAAGTACGTTCATAATTTCACTGTATTGCATAACATTAACAGAATTAATGTTATTAAAAAACGGTTTCCAAAATTTGCTTAATACGTCTTTCCAATCAATATTACCATTTGATATTAAATCAAGTTCCTCTTCCATATCAGCTGTGAAGTTATATTCTACATATCGACTAAATAGTGTTTTTAAAAAAACTGTTACTATTTTACCACGAGCACTTGGAATAAATCTCTTGTTTTCAAGGACAGCATAGCCACGATCCTGAATAACTGAAATAATTGTTGCATAAGTTGATGGACGACCTATTCCGACTTCTTCCATTTTCTTTACTAGACTTGCTTCACCATACCGTCCTGGAGGTTGAGTAAAGTGCTGTTTTGGCATTACTGAAATTAGTTTACATAATTCTCCTTCTTTTATGATAGGCAGTAACTCATGATTGTCTTCGATATTATCAGAATATACCTTATAGAAACCATCGAATAATATAGCTGAACCGTTTGCTCGCAAGATAATTTGTTCATCGTAAGAATAGATTTCAATTATCATTTGGTCAATAATAGCTGACTCCATCTGGCTTGCTATTGTTCTCTTCCAAATCAATTCATATAGCTTTAGCTGTTCTTGTGTTAAATAGTTTGCAATACTGCTTGGTGTCCTATTAATATCTGTAGGGCGAATTGCTTCATGTGCTTCTTGAGCATTCTTTACTTTGGTTTTATATTGACGAGGAATCTTCGTTAAGTATTTATCACCATATAGTGATTTAATTGATAGTCTAATTGAATTTATAGCTTCTTTTTCAATATAAACTCCATCTGTGCGCATATACGTTATGAGTCCTATAGCCTCTCCATCAATATCAATACCCTCATATAAATTTTGTGCAATACGCATAACGTTTTTTACGTTGAAATTGAGTTTATTTACTGCATCTTGCTGCAAACTAGAAGTAATGAATGGAGGCAAAGGATTTCTTTTAACTTGTTTATTCTCTACATTTTTAGCGACGTACTGTTTTGTTTTAATTAAGTCTACTAATTTTTTTGCTTCCTCTTCGTTTTTAATATCAAATTTCTCTAATTTTTTTTGATTGTAGTGAGTAAGTAATGCAAGAAAAATATCATTTTTACTGTTTTGTAGTTCAATTTTGATGTTCCAATATTCCTGTGATATAAACTTATCAATTTCATATTCTCGTTCACATATAACCCTCAGTGCAACAGATTGTACTCGTCCTGCAGACCTACTGCCAGGTAATTTTTTCCATAATAATGGAGATAAAGTAAATCCTACTAAATAATCTAAAGCTCTTCTTGCTTGCTGTGCATTGACGAGATTCATACTTACTTCACGCGGATTTTTTATTGCTTCTTGTATAGCATTTTTTGTAATTTCGTTAAAAACTATTCTATATATATTGCTTTTGCTTTTTATAACCTTTTTTTCTTTTAAAACTTCAACTACGTGCCAAGCAATTGCTTCTCCTTCTCTATCTGGATCAGTTGCAAGATATATATCTGACGCTTTATTTGCTGCTTTTACGAGCTCTTGTATATATTTTTCAGCCTTTTCAATGACTTGGTACTTCATAGCAAAATTGTTATCAGGATCTACAGAACCTTTTTTAGCAGGCAAATCCCGTACATGTCCAAAGGATGAAACAACTCTAAATTGATTGCCTAAGTATTTGCTTATAGTTTTTGCTTTTGCATGAGATTCAACTACCAGTAAATTCATAATGTAAAAATGTAAAATATCTAAATGTATAATAATAAAATTAATAGATTACAATAATAATAAGTTGTAGATAGTTTGAATTTTTGATAGCTTGCAATAAAATAAATTACATGTAATGTTGTCCATAAGGATAATGATATTAATAATGAGCAAATTTATTATTGTGTGATTTATACTATCACATGATTTACTTAGCTCAAAAGCGTAGTAGTGGTTATAATTATCA
>NZ_JAZHPY010000044.1:0-9474 GCF_036711655.1 Wolbachia endosymbiont of Pentidionis agamae
TTATTTATTAATTACTCAGCTTAAATTCAAGACTTTTTTATCTAAAAGGTATTCTTTATTTGTAAAAAAATAATTTTTGTAATGCCATAAGCACGTTCCATGATGATATGATAGTTTTTGCTGCATGTAAAGCTTTCATTTTTTCTGATTTCTAAAACTATTGTTGTATTTTCCCATAACCACTCTGAATTACTCAATCCTTCCAACACACCCTCAACTAAATTGCTGTAATACGGTGGATCTATAAATATCAAATCACATTTAGCTATGGACTGAGGTAATTTATCAGCACTAGCACAAATTAATGTCACATTACTTGAAACATTAAGTGTCTCTGCCGTTTTTTTTACTAATTGTAGATTGTAATAATCTGAATCTACCATAAATATATGTTTGGCACCGCGTGAAATCGCTTCAAACCCTAAAGAACCGCTCCCACAAAATAGATCTAACACATTTACATCATTAATTAGGTCTCTTGAAGTTAGAATATTAAATATTGCTTCTCTAACAATACCCATAGTGGGCCTTACTGATGAATTTTTCTCTGTGTTTATTCTTCGCCCTTTATATTTACCGGCAATAACACGCAACATAGAACAGAACTATAAAATTTTATTATAGCATCTTCTTATCTCATTTGAAGAAAAAAAGAATATTCAAATAAGCCACAAGTCCATTTTAGATTTAAGAAAATGTTAGTGTATAAAGGAATCCTTAATCAAGATATATTTTATATTGTAGCTAAGCACTCACATAGACTTTAACATAAAATTAACATCTAAACTGATATACTGATAATATGTTAATAATCAAGTGAGGATTAAAAATGACAGAAATTCAACAAATAAATCAAAGTAATATTGCAGAGCAGAACAGTAATAAATTTATTAAATTTATAGAAGAACAAACAAGTGAATTCAACAGATCTTCTATACAACAAAAGATGTCAAAAGTAGCAATTGTAAGTGCAGTAGCAAGTATGGCACTTCCTGTTTTTGTAATCGCTGCACCACTAGCAATTATAGGCGCAATAGTAGGCTTAGTTTCATTCCTTGTTATAAAAGGTGCTATTCTTGCAGGAAAAGGAGCAAAGTGGTCAGCAGATAAAACAGTAGAAGGTGTGAAATCCTTAGGAAAGGAAATTAAAAGTGGAGCTGAATATTCTGCTAATAAAATAAAAGATGGTTATGAGTTTTCTAAAAATGGAATACAAAATAGTTATAAATCTTCAAAAGAATCGTTAAAAAGGGTGACTAGCAGAGCATCAGACCGTGTTGGTGATTTTTTCAAAGAAGCGGCGCACAGTAATGACTATGGTATAAGATTTGGATTAGTGCAAAATTCCTTAGAAAGAGGAGGAGTACAAAATGAGATAAATGAATTATGTGAAATACTTCAAAATGACAAAAATTCTACTGTACTTAAAGAGATAAAGCAAGCAATGAAATCATCTCTACAGAATTTTTATCTTGATGCATTACCAGGAAATGATGCTCAAAAGGCAACAAGAAGTATGATTGATGTGTCAGATAGATTAGAGAATATATTATCAAGTAGAGTTACTAATTCCAAAAACATTGAGGTACTCATTAGTGCTGTTTCATATTGCAAAGGAGACATTAATAGAATACTTAATGATTACAAAGAAAATCCAGAGAAATATAGAAAAGAGTCAAAACTTTCTTTTAAAGCTACAGCTAAATCTATATCAGCATTCATGTCACTTAGTGCTAGAAATGAAACAGAAGAAAATAGTGATACTTATTCAGTGAGTAGTGGAACTACCACACCAAAGTCTGTTGATAGCACTACAAGCAGCACAGCAGAGCTACTAGATACTACAAAACGTAAGTCAGCAGAGCAACCTTCATCATTCAAACAAAAAGTTTCATCATGGTTGTCAAGAAGTAAAAAAGAGCAAAAAATTGAAGATTTGTGGATTAACAATACTGCAACATTTGAATATGAACAACTCTCATCACAGGCAGATAATCCCCTTAGAAATCCTAATAAAAGCCTTCCGGATAGTGAATATTCATCAAATAGAACATCTTCAACTGAGCTAGGTGCAGATACTAATTCTTTAAGTAGCGTAAACTCAAATGAAAGTTATGCAACTATAAAGCATGAAAACTTAAGAAGAAGCAATAGTGCATCTTCAATAAAATCTAAACCGATTGTTCCACCAAAACCACCAAGAACTTATGCAGATGCCGTTAAAGGAGAAGTTGCTTCGCAAAAAACACCTTTAAATCGTAGCTCTTCGAATAGCAGCGGATATGATAGTGGGCAATCCTCACCATCTGACAGTTCTGGTAAACAATTCACAGCTTCTACAAATGAGATAGCAAAAGTAAGAAAAAATTTCAAGTCTCCTAGTACAAAAGTTAATGGAGTTGATACAAACATTTATTCTCAGCCTCAAGCAGCTATCACAGCATAAATTCTATTCTGTTTAAATAGGATGTTACTTAACAGTAACATCCTTCTTCCTTTATAAAATAAATTTAGATAAATCTAACTGCTTAGAAATTGATTCAAGTTTATCTTTTACATAATCACTGTCTACAATAAAAACATCACCATTTCTTTCAGAAGCAGTGAAACTTATATCATCTAAAAGTTTTTCCATGATTGTATGAAGTCTTCTTGCACCAATGTTCTCTACTTCCCTATTGACCGTAAATGCTATTTCTGCTATGGTATTAAGACTATCATCAGTAAATTCAAGTTTCACATTTTCAGTTTTCATTAAAGCTATATACTGCTTTAGTAAACTTGATTCTGGTTCTTTTAATATTCTCACTAAATCATTTTTGGTGAGAGCCTTAAGTTCAACTCTTATAGGAAGTCTACCTTGGAGTTCTGGCAACAAATCCGATGGTTTAGATAAATGAAAAGCACCTGAAGCAATAAATAATATATAATCTGTCTTTACAGGCCCATACTTTGTTGAAACTGTTGTTCCTTCAAGTAGAGGTAATAGGTCGCGCTGCACTCCTTCTCTATTGACTTCACCCTTAACTTCAGTACGTGCTGCAATTTTATCTATCTCATCTAAGAAAACTATTC
This sequence comes from Wolbachia endosymbiont of Pentidionis agamae, assembly GCF_036711655.1. Taxonomy (NCBI): domain Bacteria; kingdom Pseudomonadati; phylum Pseudomonadota; class Alphaproteobacteria; order Rickettsiales; family Anaplasmataceae; genus Wolbachia; species Wolbachia endosymbiont of Pentidionis agamae. Next base: position 3,076 of record NZ_JAZHPY010000044.1, read on the forward strand.
CATAATTACTTGTAAGTTCTATAGCTTCTTTGATAATTTTTTCTTCATTCATTAGTCTATCACTTTCTTCATTTACTAGAATTTCTCGTGCTTCTTTTACTTTTACAGTAATAGTTTTTGTTTTTTTACTTCCATTAAACATTTTACCAACAATATCAGTAATGTTCATGATCCCAACTTGCCCACCTGGCATACCGGGTATATCAAAAGTAGGTAGCATATTCTTATTTTCCCTTACATTAATTGATATCTCCCCTTCTTCACATTCTTTATTTCTCAACTTTTCTTTGTAAATTTTTTTAGTCTCATCAGTAGCTTCTTCACCAACTAAAGCATTAATTATTATTTTTTCTGCAGACCTAAAAGCCTTCTTAGCTAAAACTTTACGAGCTTTTTCTTTTACTAAAACTAATGCTGCATCCAGCAAATCACGAATGATTGAATCTACATCGCGCCCAACATAACCTATCTCAGTAAATTTTGTTGCTTCAACTTTTATAAATGGCGCACCTACAAGTTTTGCTAAACGGCGTGCTATTTCTGTTTTACCAATTCCTGTATGACCAATCATTAATATATTTTTTGGTATAATATCGTCACGTAGAGGAAGGGAAACTTTGTTCCTGCGCCAGCGATTCCTTAAAGCTATAGCAACAGCACGTTTTGCATCATCCTGCCCTATTATAAATCTATCTAACTCTAGCACTATTTTCTGTGGTGATAAATTATTCAAATCATGAGTCATAAAAATATCTTGAGTTTTTTTATCATCTAAATCCCTTAACACTTCATCATCAGAACCTTCATCAGTGATATTATTTTTCATGTCAGTAATGCCATTTAATTTATCAATTCCTAGATCATTTTCTATATCACAATAAAATAAATCTAATTTTTCCGAATAATCATAAGATGAAAATTTTTCTTCATAGGACATATTATTTTTCCTCTATTTTTTCAATAATGAAATTATTATTTGTATAAACGCATATATCAGCAGCTATTTCCATGGCTTTCTTCGCTATTTGTTCTATTGACATTCCATGAACATCAATTAAAGCCTTAGCTGCAGATAGAGCAAAATTACCCCCTGAGCCTATGGCTGCAATTCCATCTTCTGGTTCTAATACGTCACCATTTCCAGTAATCACTAATGAGATAGATTCATCTGCAACTATCATCATAGCCTCAAGCTTTCTCAAATACCTATCAGTTCTCCAATCTTTTGCAAGCTCAACACATGCTCTCATAAGTTGACCAGTATGTTTATCAAGTTTAGATTCTAATCTCTCAAAAAGAGTAAAGGCATCAGCAGTTGCACCAGCAAATCCTGCAATCACAGATTCATTAGAAAGACGCCTAACTTTTTTTGCTCCAGATTTTATCACAGTATGACCAAGAGAAACTTGACCATCACCTATTATCACTACGTTCTTACCTTTTCTAATTGACAATATAGTAGTGCCGTACATTACATTATTATATCCATGAAACATTATTTTATACTTTAGAGTTAATATTCAGCAAGCATACAGGTTATATTATACATATTAAAACTTTAGATGCAAATCATAAATTAGTTAATCGCTTTACATTTTATAGATTTGCCATTATTCTTCTTTAGGTATAGCAATATACTCACTATCGATGCAGGAGTTATACCTTGTATTTGTTTTATAACCCCAATAGTGTTTGGTCTAATCTCTTGTAATTTCTCCATCACTTCATTTGATAAACCCTTGATCTCAGAATAATCAAAATCCTGTGGAATACACGTATTCATTTCTTCCTCTAAAAACTTTATATCTGCTTCTTGTCTTGCTAAATATGGTTTGTACTTTGCTTCAATTTCAATTATCTCACGTGTTCTATTGTCAAAAGACCCAAGTTCTGGCCATATGTTTCGTAATTGGTCTAAATCTATATTAGGATAACCGAGCAAATCCAATGCTGTCTTTTTCATTCCGTCATATGATACTTTAATTCCATAAAGAGATAGTTGCTCTGGAGTAATATAAAAACTCTCTAATTTATCTTGAGCTTGTTTGATGGACCCTAATTTATTCTTCAAAGCAGTATATCGCTCAAACGATACTAATGATATATTATAGCCTTTTTGAGTTAATCTTCTATCCGCATTATCTGACCTGATTGTTAACCTATACTCTGCACGAGATGTAAACAATCTGTATGGTTCCATAACTCCTTTAGTAACTAAATCATCTATCATAACGCCAATGTATGAATCTGTGCGATGCAGGATAAAGCTATTCTCAAGCGCAGCATTAACTCCTGCAACAATCCCTTGTCCTGCCGCTTCTTCATACCCAGTGGTACCATTGATTTGTCCAGCAAAATAGAGACCCTTTATTTTTTTAGTCTCAAGAGTATGGTATAATTCTCGCGGATCAATATAGTTATACTCAATTGTATATCCAGGTTGAAGCATCTTTACATTCTCAAGTCCTCTTATACTCTTTAACATTTCATACTGAATGTCAGTAGGTAATGAATTTGAAATTCCATTAGGGTATATTGTATCATCTTCAAGTCCTTCAGGCTCAAGAAATATTTGATGGCTTATTTTATCCTTAAATCTATTCACTTTAGTTTCAATAGAAGGACAATATCTTGGAGCTGTAACATCATTTAAGTATGAAGAAGCTGATCTATGAAGATTCTTACTAATTATTTCATGTGTGTTTTCATTAGTATGCGTCATAAAACACGGAACTTGAGGTAAATTGATTTTTTCTGTTAGATAAGAAAATGGTACAGGAGGATTGTCACCTTCTTGTTTTTTAAGTATAGACCAATCTATAGTGTTTCGATCAAGTCTTGGCGGAGTTCCAGTACGTAACTTACCTAATCTAAAACCATGTTTCTTTAAGGTATTTGCAAGTTCAACTGATGCTTTTTCTCCCATTCTTCCTGCAGGAATAGCATTATCCCCTATATGAATCATACCTTGAAGGAAAGTTCCTGTAGTTAAAATAACCTTGTTTGCAAATATATAATCCCCTGAACTCGTTATAACTCCTTTAATATAAGTTTGTTCTATAAGGAAGTCATTTATTGCTTGCTCTTTTACTTCAAGATTGCTATAATTTAAAATAACTTCCTGCATTGTTTTTTTGTATAGTTTTCTGTCAGCTTGAGCACGTGGGCCCCAAACAGCAGCTCCTTTGCTCCTGTTTAAAATAGTAGAATGTATGCTTGCTTGATCAATTACTCTTGCCATTAATCCATCTAAAGCATCGACTTCTCTAACTACTGTACCTTTGGCTATTCCGCCAATTGCAGGATTACACGACATTTCACCTATTGTTGAAATTTTGTGAGTAATAAGCAGAGTTTTTGCGCCGAGACGAGCAGCAGCTGCTGCTGCTTCACATCCTGCGTGACCACCGCCTACTACAATAACATCATAACGACAACTTATGTTCATAATATTTTAATAAAAAAAGAGTTCATTAGTTTAAATATGTTTTAAAAATATATAGAAAGTAATGTATTTACTAGTAAAATAAAGCAGTTTTTATATTGCATTTTGCTTTTGTATAAGTTATAAGGTATTTAAATTAATTTTTACAATTTCTATAATTTATGAGTTTACAACATTGTATAACATCAAACAAGAAAATTTAGGGGGCAATTATATGAAAAAATCTTTATATATAGGTGCTGCTCTAGCTTCTCTATTTACTCTCTATGGCTTTGGCAGTTTTGCTGCTGAGGGCGTTAAAGAAGTAGAAAAGCAAGAGAGCAAAACAATAAATAATGGCGAATCTTCTAAAAGAGAAGTAATGAAAACTTCTGATAAAAGATTAGCTGCAAAAATAGATAAGATTTGTAATAACGAAAAGAAAAAAGCTGAGGAGAAATCTAAGGCAAAAGAAGTAAGTATGGAACAAGACAAGGTAGCAAAAGGTCCGCATGGTAAAGATGCAGAATTTACAAAAAGTCTTGAAAAGAATCTAAAGGTAGCTGAAAATAAGAATGTAAAAGCTCCAGAGATTAAAAAAGTAGATGATAAAAAAGAACATAAAGTTCAAAATGTACATCATGCAAAAGACAAGGCTGATAAAAAAGTTGTCACAAAAGTTGAGCATGTTTCACACAAAACAAATAATGGTACAAGTGCTTTAACGCCAAAGGGATTAAAAATCACTTTTGGTGGTGTTGTTGATGCACAAGGTTATGGTAAGGTTGCGATTGAAGATAATCTAAAGCCATATAATCGCATGTCTGGTGCAGCTCATAACCATTATAACACTCCTTCGGACGCAGTCAAAGGAGCAAATCCTCTATTTCCAGAAGGGATAGGAAATATCGGTGATTATAGCAATGATTTTGGCATGATGGCTGATGCAATACTTCATTTAAGAGCAGAAAATAAAAATGAAGATTGTGGTATTTTATATGGTGCTGACGTGCAATTTCACGTTCCAGTTACAGAAGGCAAAGGAGCTTCACAAGGAGTATTTGCTGCAAGGAGTAGGGGGGCTCATTTATTTTTAAATTCTGAATACGGTGACGTGAAAGTTGGTTACCAATTTGGTCCTGAAGCTTTAATGAGATTAGATGCAACGAGAATTGCAACTATGGATGGAGCTGCAGATAGTGACTGGTTCAGAAAAGTTAATTTAGAAGGGAGCGCTGCAAGTTTTCCATTTTATGTAACTCCGCGTCTCTATACTGAAAGTTTCTCAAGTGAAAGTGAAAGATTATCTTTCCGTTTAGCTGGGAAATATAATAAACCTATTATAAATACACTCCCATTCAGGCTCTCTTATTATTCACCAAATTATATGGGTGTAAGATTTGGAGTAAGTTACTCACCGTATTATCAAGGCAATCTGTTTAGTGTGAGTGATAGTGTTTCTGGTAGTTCATCTTCAAGTAGTTTAACTGACAATCCTTATAAAGTAAGAATTAAAGAAATAACTGACAAATTTTCAGAGGCTGGTAGGTTAATTGTTCCTGCTGATAAAGATGATTCTGAAATTAAAACTTTAGCTACTCAAGTTAACCTTACTGGTGAAAATATCAAAGCTGAAAGTAGAAATGATGTACTTACTTCAATAGCTAACAGCCTTAATAGAGGTTTGGTTGTGAAAGCTGATGCTGCTGATGTAGTTGCGGCAGGTGGAGCTGCTTTTGATGGATATAAAACAACTTACGGTATAAATAATATAGATGATGTAGCAACAGCGTCTATTATGGCAAAGCCATCAGCTTACAATTCTAGTGAAAAACTAAAGGCTAAAATTGAAGAAAAATTAAAAACAACATCAGGTGGTCTACCAGTAAAAGAAGTAACTAGTGCAGTAAATGCAGTGTTAGCTGATGTTAGAGCATTACCTAACGAAAAAGATCAATTAGTGGCTCTGAAAAATGCAATTGATAAAGAATTTAAAGGACCTGTATCTGTTGGTATAATTAATGATCTAATGAAGGGTTTAACTCCTGCAAATGTATTGAGACACGTAGGTCCCGATTATGAGCACATAATCAGTGCTGGTATATCTTATGAATATGATTTCGATAATTATAGTGTTAAGGTTGCAGCAGTTGGTGAATATGGTAAACCAAAAACAGCAACCAATGATAAGCATAGTTATGCTGAATATGTAGAATATAATGATCTTGCAGGAATTAATCTTGGTGTAACTGCTGAATATAAAATTGATGAAAAGCAGACATTAAAAGCTGCAGGTTCATTTGCAAATCTCTTTAAATCTGGTCAGCCTAAAGGTATTAAAGTTCTTAATGGTGGTTCTGGTTCTTATGGAACAACCGAGGATACTGTAAGATTAGATGGGATAAAAGCTCAATTTGATGGAGATGATAAGAATACTATGTATTGGACTGCTGGTGCAGGCTATCAATATGAAGAAATTTATACAAGTTTCACTTATTTTGGTAGTAAAATGAATGATGGTGATAAGTTGCATGATTTTGCACTTGGTGTTCAGTATGATCTTTCTCCTGCAGGTAGCAAAAATAAATTTGTTCCTTATTTAGCTTTCCATCACTTCAGAACTGAAGAAGTCGGTAACGATAAAAAGGTGATCACTAACCCACCTGCAAATAAAGGAAATTTAATACTTGCTGGTGTAAAATTTTCTTTCTAACTCTATATAAAAAATTGTGAGCTCTTATACAGAGCTCACAGCTACTTAAGACAAAAGATATTGAATTTCTGCAGTAAATTATTTATAATAATTAACCTATTGAAAAATTATTTATTTTAACACTCACAAAATTTCTCGATCCGAAGAATGATGTTGCCTTCAAGAGGATTTTTGGCACGGAGAAAAATAAGGACATTCTAATTCACTTTTTGAACGATATTTTAGAGTTTTCGGAAGAGAATAAAATCATGGATGTGGAGTT
>NZ_JAZHPY010000045.1:0-9400 GCF_036711655.1 Wolbachia endosymbiont of Pentidionis agamae
GTATACTTGCATCATCTGCTATAGCTTCAGGTAAATATGATATTGCAGAGCAACATTTAAAAAATGCGATGACGAAAGTGAATTACTTATCGATTTATGTTCTTATGGTACAGTTGAAGATTCTTCTAAATGAAGATGATCAAGCTATATATTGGTTAAATAAAATTACTTCTAGTGCTATTTCAGATCCAAGTTGGCAATGTAAAGATTGTGGTAATATAAAACATAAATGGCATTATGAATGCTGCAACTGTAATAACTTAGGATCTATTATTATTATGCAATAATCCTTGCTTTTAGCACCAATTATTTGTATAAACAACCAATAGCTTCACCAATATTCTTAAACCCATCTTTTTCTATTAGTTTTACAAGGTCAAGATTAATTTTATTAACAATATGAAACCCTTCATATATAAGAGCAGTATATAACTGTACTAAAGAAGCTCCAGATTTTATTTTTTCATATGCATCTTTACCACTTGATATTCCACCGCAGCCTATTAGTAATATTTTACCTTTTGTAAGTTTATACATATCACTTAATACTTTGGTTGAAAGTTGAAATAAAGGTTTTCCGCTCAATCCACCTTTCTCATCTTGGTGAGAATGTAATTTATCTCTACAGTTTACAGTTGTATTACTTACTATTAGACCATTAATTTTGTACTCAATTACAAGTTCAGCAATACTTTCTTTTGTATGCTCGTCTATATCAGGAGATATTTTAAGAATAATAGGTATGGATTCATTATTATCTATTGATTTTCGAGTTTGCGTTACAGCTTTTAATAACTCCATTAATTCTTTTCTTTTATGTAAGTTACATAAATTAGGAGTATTAGGAGATGAAATATTTAATGTTATATAGCTACTTTTTCCATATATTTTTTTAATGAGATCTACATAATCATTAATTTGATTATCTGATGAAAAACTTTTTCCTATGTTAATGCCAAAAACATGGTTCTGCAAGTTGCTTTTATTTAGCTGCGCAATAAAGTAATCTATTCCTTTATTATTAAACCCTAACCTATTGATTACTCCTTTGTCTTGTATTAAACGAAATACCCTAGGTTTTTTGTTACCATGCTGTGGATTTTTAGTTACAGTTCCAGCCTCAACAAAGCCAAAACCAAGTGAAAACATATATTTTATTATTTCTGCATTTTTATCAAAACCAGCAGCAAGACCTACTGGTGTTTTCAGTTTATGGTTAAAAAAACTAACACCCAAAGATTCTGGAAGTTCTTTAGGCTTTTGGTAAGGTAAAAACTTAAGTATAGTAATTGCTAAAGAATGAGAAATCTCAGGTGGTAATAAAAACTTCAACATGGCCTATTATATAGTTTATTTTGGAAATAGTAATAGATTTTCGAATAAATTATAAGTACTGATTGAGTGAAAATTTGGATGATATTAAGTGCTACCAATAAAAAAACTGTATATCAGGACTTACCTCAAAACTTTTTGTAGACCCATACTCAAATCCTTGATCTACAGAAAGAATTACTAACCTACCTGTGCCTCCAGTTTTCCATGCATTAGAATATTGGAAAGACTTTTTTTACCCCAGGATTACCTCTCTCATAAGAATCTAAAACACGTTTTTACTTCCTTACTAATACGCAATATTTATTACAATAATAATTTATTTGATTACAACAACATTGCTACTATAAGAAAAGCCTTTTTTATTCTTAGAGTGCAATGTATATTATTTTAATAAAAGTGATTGACATATTAAAAATTTAGTATATTATTTTAATACTAATAATATTTAATTAGAAGGAGTCAAAATGTCAAAACAAATAATTTTACAAAATTAACAAATATTGCTACCACTATAGCTATAGTTGCTGGTAGCTTTGCAGTTGCTTCACTTTTAGGAGTATTAAGTGTTAGTATGTTGCCACTTGCAATAATTGCTGGGGTATCTCTATTAATTGCAGTTATTGCAGGAGTTTTTGAGTACCGTGCTTCAAAGGAAGAGTATGAATTTATTCAAAAACATGCTAAAAAGGCTGAAATTTCTGCTTCGACTGCTGTAAAATCTGCTACAGATGCTAAAACACATGCTGAAGAATCTGAAGCATTTGCTAATTCTGCTGGTGGTTATAAAGGTAGTGCTGAAATTTCTGCTTCGAATGCAGCTAAATTTTCTGAAGAATGCAATAAAAAAGTGGAAGATTGTGCTAATATAATTAAAAACTGTAGTGTGGAGAGTTTTCAAGCAGCATGTAAGGAAATTGCATAAGTAGAACTAACTAAGTTAAGTTTGAGCTTTTAGTAGAGAATAAAATATAAACAAAGCTACAACGTATGTGGGTACAAATGTACCCACATGTGAGTAGAATCTGCATTGATTTCGCATATGTTTTTCTTTTTATCTCTAGAGTTAAAGTTTAGTTAGAAATTTCTAATTTTTATTACGTTGTTATTTATTTTATTTGCCCACTGTAAGTATTGTACGGTACTGTCTACTTGATCATCATAATGAGTGTCTGGAAACATCAGAATTTCACATTCAAAATCATTTATCCATACTGCATTATATGGTAAGAAAATCCTTCCTGACTCTATTAATGGAACAACTTGATAAAATCTTGTGAGTTTATCGTTATGTGGTATAACTCCAATAATGGGTAAGCTGCTGCATAGTTTTAATTCTTGTAAAAGTTGCTGGCCGCTTGCTTTTTCTTCAATCAAAATTGCATGTGGATTCCATCTTTGTGCTAGTAATAAAGCCTTCTCTTTTAATTGTGGGTATTCAAGTTTTGCTCGATATACGTCAAGTAGGTAAAACTTATTATCTATCTTTGTCCAAGTGGTACAGACACTAAAATCATTAGAATTATTTGCTGCAACTGCTGTGTCCCAACTTTGTGTCACATATGACAAACTACTTGGAGGATTATTATAGCGTTTTAACCATCCCTACTTAATTATTCCACTTGAAAGTTGCAATGGATTTTGTTGATACTGCGCAGCAAATGCATAACTTCCAAGTTCTATTTTTATCATTTCAATTTCTTCATCATTTAGATGATAGAGTAATTGATTTTCCTTTCTTAAGTAAAAATTCTTTTTCTTAGTCATTATAGAATCAATTATTTCTTCTTTTTCAGATATCATTGGAAGGCAAATATGATGCCATATGTTTTTTGGCTTAGAAAGGAGATGTCCGCTTAAATCTTTCTGATGCAATCTGTGCATTACAAGTACAATAACTCCTTTTTTTCTATCATTTAGTCTTGTAACCAAAGTTTGATCAAACCAATTTTTAGCACGAGTTCTAAATGTTTTACTTAACGCTTGAGCAGGACTTATCGGATCATCTACAATAATAAAATCACCGCCCTCTCCTGTTAGTGTTCCTCCGACAGATGTTGCAATTCTAAATCCTCTTTGCACTGTTTGAAATTTATATTTAGTGTTTTGATCTTTTGATAATTTTACTCCTGGAAATAGTTCTTTGTACCAATCAGATTGCATGATGCATCTTGTATCAAGTGAATGTTTTTCGCTGAGTAGTTTTGAATAACTTGCAACTATTATTCTTGAGCTTGGATACTTGCCGAGTATCCATGCAGGCCATGCAACACTTACGCATATAGATTTCATTGAACGAGGTGGTACATTTAATATTATGCGTTTTATTTTACCAGCAACTGCTGCCTCTATAACCTATCAGCTATAACTTCTATGTGCTGGTAGTCGTTATATTTACATCCTGGAACTACCGTTTGAAAGCATAGTTCAATAAATTTCAGAAAGTTTATTTTATTCATAATCTTTATATTTATTATTATATAGTTGATTGAATTTTAGTAGAAATTAGTTTAGATTCTTAGTATCCTCTTCTGAGATTCTAAAAACACCTCGCCTTGAGGAGAAGAAGCGACTATTGGTATACTATAAGTATGAGAAAGGTATGGATTCCAAAATACCGCAAGAGGATTCTGTGAGAAATTGGTGGACTGTTAAGCTATGAAAAATAAGATATCTCTGATAAAGCTACATATAAACAACAGCAGAGTAGAATTTTTTTGAAAGGCAATGTTACTTTGCAAGTCTACGGTTAGGGCTGGCACCTTTGGGCCATCAGTTCTGACAAGAGTACATTAGGAAAATTTATCAAACCGCAGATCAAGTGCCTTTATAACATTCCTAATTATATTAGTACTTTTCTTAGACTATCAGAACCTGATAGCTAATCTTTTAATTACTATATAATTGTTTTTTAGGCTACTCTCTCATTAGAAGAAAAACATTTTTTAACTACAGGTGATTTTACATGATTATTAACTCCTTCAGCTAGTTCTATAGCAAGATCAGCTGCAATTGCACCTAAAATCGGTGCCACAGCTCCTATTACTGCACCTGCAAGTAACGATGAACCTGTTCCTAGCAGTACTCCAGGAAAAACAGCAGTCGCAGCTAAAGCAAGACCAGCTCCAATTGCACTACTAGCAAGAAGAGAAGCAGTAGAATAATATATATGATTTGTCCAAGATTCTCCACATTTGCAATTATTATATATAAATGCACAGAATAGTGCAATAGGTATAGCACCAATAATTGCTCCTACAGCGAGTGCTGGTAAAGCAGTAAAACTGAGCCCCAGAGCTGTCAGAACACCTACTGTAGCACCTACTGTAGCACCTATTCCCAAAAACAATAAAGTTTCTTTAGTTTCTTGTTTCATATAAACCCCCTAATTAAATTACTATCTTTTTTAAAATTATCAAGTTATCATAAAAATGTAATAGCACCTTATGACAGGGATTAAGCAAGCTATGCACTGAAGCAGGATATTAACCTTATGACAGAGATTAAGCATAACTATAGCACTGAAGTAGGCTACTATTTTGATTAATGATAAATTGAATATCTTTAAAAATACTCATATTATCATTATAATTAGTTTTATCAAAAACCAAAGCAATTTTTTTTAAGCTAAACTTACTATTTAAGAGCCGCTCATTCTTATTATTTGATCTTATCAATTGGATCTCTTGCATAACTGTACTAAAAGTTATAAAAACATAGTAGAGAGGTTACTTAGATACGAAAAAGCAAGTAGGTTTGCAATCTTTGCAATTATATCGCTAAAACCTTTGTAATGTGTCCCTTTTTACGATATTTTTTACTTCCATACAACTTCTCTTTTAAAAGAGATTATGTCTCATCTATCTAATTTAGCAATCCCAGCAAAAGAACTATACTAAGAGATTACATAGAAGATATTACGGATCTTTCTGAAACTCTTATTTCTTCAATATTTACTATACTATCTTCTAAATTGAATGAAATTTGTAAAGATTTACTACTATATTTTCTTTTTCCTAAAAAATTAACTTGCCTGGTTTTATATGAAATATAGTACCACACATTACTGTCAAATTGAGAAATTAATGTTGGAGAACCTAAAATTTGGATTACTTTTTCTTTATTATCACCAATTTTTATGTTACTCCATAACTCAACCTTTGCTTCTGGAATGCCATGATTGTAAGTAGTGTAACCACTTATTAAAAAGAAAAAGATAAAAGATATAAGTATTCGCATTTCTATCAACTGATTGATTAGGGTTATGTTACACTGAAAAACTATATATCGTCAATTTTTAATAAAGTCAAATTGACTCGTTCTCAATATCGGTTAACATTAAACTGAGAATTAATTTTAGGTAATATTATATGTCATTACTAGACTCAGTTCCAATATATAAGCCTTTTCACTATCCTTGGGCATATGATGCATGGTTGCAGCAACAAAGGATACATTGGATACCGGAAGAAGTACCTCTTGCTGATGATGTAAAAGATTGGAAGACTAAGCTTTCAAATGTGGAAAAGAATCTTCTAACTCAGATTTTTAGGTTTTTTACCCAAGCTGATATAGAAGTAAATAATTGCTATATGAGGCACTATGCAAATATATTTAAGCCAACAGAAATCTGCATGATGCTTGCCAGCTTTTCTAATATGGAAACTATACATATAGCAGCTTATTCTTATCTTTTAGATACTATTGGAATGCCAGAAAGCGAGTATCAAGCATTTTTAAAATACGATGCCATGAGAAAAAAGTATGAATACATGTTAGAGTTCGAAGAAAGCAAGAAACATGATAAAAAACACATAGCTAAAACTTTAGCGGTATTTGGTGCTTTTACTGAAGGATTACAATTATTTGCATCCTTTGCAATTTTACTAAATTTTCAGCGCTTTGGAAAAATGAAAGGTATGGGACAAATAATTGCTTGGTCTGCACGTGATGAAACTTTACATACTAATTCGATAATTACTTTATTTAACACTTTTGTTTGGGAAAATAATGAAATTTGGGATGACGAATTCAAAGAGGAAATATATGAAGCTTGTAGGACTATTGTAAAGCTTGAAGATGAATTTATAAATCTTGCATTTGATTTAGGTAATGTTGAAGGTTTATCTGCAGAAGAAATTCGCAATTATATACGCTATATAGCAGATAGAAGGTTAATACAATTACAATTAAGCCCTATATACAACATAGGTGATAATCCACTGCCATGGTTAGATGAAATATTAAACGGTGTAGAGCATACTAACTTTTTCGAAAATAGGGTAACAGAGTATAGTCGTGCAGCAACTCAAGGAGTCTGGGATGATGCCTTCACTGATTCTATCAATGAAGATGAAGTGTTAGAATCAGTTGAGAATTCTACTAGAGAAGAGGTAAAAAATCAATGAACTGTAGCTGTTGATTTCTTGATAAGGAAAAAGAAGATTTATGGAAATAATTAAAACTACCCAAAAAGGGAATTTAGAGAATGTGGTAAAAAGATAAAGGGGATCACATCATTGTTGACACTGTAGGTCTTGTGATTAATGCTGAAGTCAAGCATTCAAGATAGTGATGGTACTCTAAATCTTTTTGCTCAAAAAAAATCGAGGATGGGGATATAATGTTAGGCATATACTTTCAAGCATCAAAGCTCTATTTGGAAGGTTTAGGGTGTATTTTGTAGTACAGTTTTTGAAATTGTACAAAGAGCAAAGCTATTTCAGGAAGGTCCTACGAATACAGATGCTGTTTCAAAAATCTAGATAGTTTAGTGTAGAATTTGAGTTACTATATGCCCGCAAACAAGATAAATTCTTGCTTGTAGGAATAGAATAAGCTAAATATATCTAGAAATTAATAAAAAATTCGCAACTAAATTTTACTGACAACTTATCGAGAAGTTTTACCAATTTTTGGGAACTCAAATAATTAAAGCATAACTTTTCGCCATTATTATTTATGTAGACACAAAATTAAAGGTTATTCAAAACCTAAAACTATGATTTACATTATCTTTCTTTGATTTTAAAAATCTATCTTATGTTAGCAACTCCAATCCATGGACAAGTTAAATCGTACGCTGAAAGATGCAACTGTTAAAAAGTACTACTATAAAACAACTTGAAGAGTATATTGATGCTTTTATCATGACTACACAAAAAGACAAACACTGCATATGAAACAAAGGACAAAATCTTCTAAATTATTATATTACTACTCTTTTAAACTATACATACAGAACTATCATAAGATTTGTCTGAAATAAAATCTCAGACAAGTTGGTAAAGTTATATTCTACTTACAATAGATGAAAAAATTTAACTTAAAATCATTATTATAGTTACTTCATAAGATAGAAATATTAATTTTACAACCTTCAAATTTTAAGCAAAAGTAGCAATAGAACTCACTGAAACGCTATTCATTACTTCAATTTTATTAATCTTAGTTGATATACCTTGACACACCCTTTCATAAAGTTGATCTGATATTTTACAAATCTGATCTATTTTGTTATCAGAAAGATAAGTTGAAACTCCATCTAACCCTTCTGAGACCTTATCTAAGATGTACCCAGCACTATACGGCATACACGATGCAACATATAACACATTTGATATAACAGCCATACCCTTTTGAGCAAGCACTGCACCTTGTACTATATTACTTTCTTTATCTTGCACACTATTTTTAATATCATTTTCAATATATTGTGCTAACCAATTAGGACAATCAGATGCATAAGACATCCCATATGAAACACTGTAACAAATTTTTGATGCAGACCATGCAAATAATGATGAAGCCTTAGCGCCATACTTTATAGTATACATTAATGAACCCACTATGCGAAAAGAAGATTGATTACATTCCTCACCTTCTATATCGTCATCATAAATAGCATCTAAATTACCATCTAATTTAGCATTATACTCACATGATACAAAATTATTATCATCTTGTATATTTTGCATATTTGTATTATTAGTTTGTGAAACCTGATAAGATTGTGGATCTATAGGTTTCGATTTTCTAGACCAAAACATTCTTTACCTCATTATATTATTCTTATTACATAGTAACAAAATATTTTTTTGATGTCAAATACTTATTGTTCTTTTAGAATAGATCTTTTGCATCGAATTGCCATCAGATATACAAACTACTATGTATAATATACTTATTTTTGTATAGGATATTGTAAAAATATAACAAAGGGATACTGTAATAAATTGGAGAGCAATGTCTACTCTCCCAATATATTTTTAAGGTTTTTCTATGAATTTAAAACTAACCCCTTATACTCTTTTTGTATGCTTTCAACACTATCTACTTGTAATAAATTTGTACTTAAGCTTTCTTCTTTGTTCCGATTTGTTACAAAATTCTCTAGTGCTTTTGTGTTTCCTAACCCTTTAATCGTATTTTTATACGATTCATAGTCCTCATTTGAATACAGCATAATATTTAGTTTACGATTAGGTAAATATTTTTTAATATTTTCACCAAATACTTGATTGATCTTTGCTAGCATTCTTTGCTGTTTAAACGTAATGTTCTCAGGCTCTTCAATATTTACTATACTAAGTGCAAATTCTTCTAAAGTATCTTCTAATTCTGCATTCTCTTTAACATATTTAATTAATTCTTTAGCAAGATCTTCTGAGAATTCTTTAATATTGTTTTCGGTGATTTCTATGATTTTCTTTTCCTGTTCTATTTTTTCTTCTAGATGTTTATTAAATTGATCTAGAAATTTCTGATCAATCTCATCTAAACTATTAATGATTTGACTCCATACACCTTGTGGGCAAGCACTATTATCTTGACCATACGTTGTGGCTGCTACATATATTTGTTTTAGTAGAATAAATTCCTTTTGCTCTTTCCAAATATCTTCTATATTTGAGTTAATTATTCCTTTAAACAACTCGTTAACTTTTTTATCATTGGTATTAGATAATAAATCATGTAACTCTTTTCTTTTAATTCCATCAAAGTATTTATCTCCAAACTCTCTCTTTATTATATCTATTTTCTCTTTTACTAATTCTGGATTTCTATT
>NZ_JAZHPY010000046.1:0-9361 GCF_036711655.1 Wolbachia endosymbiont of Pentidionis agamae
TATAATTATTAATATAATAAGGAGAACATATGTTTTAATCTAAGTCCAAACATCAGAACAGAATCATTTAAATTCGATCATGAAATTCTTGAGAAGTCAAAACAAGAAATAAGAGAATTAGATGAAATGAAAATTACAAAATTTTAGTACTAAAAGTAGTAGAAAAGATGGATTAATTGTATACACTCTTAATAATGAAATCTTAGTTAAAAAGGTTTAAGCTGATCTGATATATCTTTATTTTAAATTATGTGTGTAGATTGTAATGTTAGTAATAAAATTACTGAATCACTGCTGCAATTAATTGATCAACAAGGTCAAGAAAAAAGGAGTAAACTTAAAGAGTTTATTAAGTACTTTTATAATTTTGTTTATAAAAGCGATCTTAAAATTAATAATGAGTTTCTTTTCTGTATTGCAAAAGATGCTTATGATTTTGTGCTTCACAGAGAGAAAGAAGAAGATAAATTTGTAATATGTAATGTTGATGAAATACAAGGCATAGAAGGAAAGTTTACTATAATTAAGATAGTCAATAATGATATGCCTTTTCTTGTAGATTCTGTAATTTCTACTATTAAGTCTCATGATTTGACTATATACTATTATAGTAATAGCATCATTAACATTAGAAGAAAAAATGATTTGCTTGATGAAATTTTTCCCTTAGAATCAAATTATGGTATAAAGGAATCTATTGTATATGTAGTTATTAAAAGTATAAGTCACAGTTTCATAGATACTCTAAAAGAATCTCTCCTCAGAACTCTTAAAGCTGTGAGTTATTCTGTAAAAGATTGGCATTTAATGCTTAAGAAACTGAATGATGCTGGCGATACATTTGTTCCAGTTGAAACTTATCTAGAAGAGAATAGACATGTTAATGGAACATACCACACTGATCAAGTAAAAAACTTTTTTTATTGGCTGAGAGATAATTTTGTATTTTTAGGTTATCAAGAATGTATTCCTAATGATAATGGTAAGCTTACTCCGAACAAGAAGGAAAATCTTGGTTTATTGAGATTAGATGAAGAGTATAACAATGTGATGATCTCATCGGAAGATTTAAGTTGCTTGTATATATTGAGGTCACATTTGGTTTCAATAGTTCACAGGTGTACATATCTAACTTGCATAGGAGTAAAGGAATTTAATGAACACAAAGAATTAATAAAAGAAAGGCGTTTTTTTGGACTATTTACTTCTAAAGCTGAGGTTCAAGACATTCAAACTATTTCTGTGATCAAAGATATAGTTAAAGCAATAGAACGGAGAGCTGGATTTGTAGCAGGAGGGCATAATAACAAGGCTCTAATTTATATTTTGCAAACATTTACCTGTGCAGAACTGCTTCAATCTAGTGAAAACGAGTTATTCCAAATATGTACTGCTGTAATGTCACTGGCGATAAGGCCAAGAATTAGGTTATTTTTAAAAGTTATGGGGATTTTTGTCAGCTGTGTAGTACTAATTCCAATGCGTTATGCTAATGCTAAATTAATGTTAAAGATACGTGATATTCTTAAAAGTGAAATAGGTGCAGAAAGTTCGGATATTTATAATCGTAACATTATAGACGAATATGACTTGATGAAGTTACACGTTGTGCTAAAGATTAATAATCTAGAAGTATGTGAGAATCTAAATAATGAAATTTCACGCATAGAAAGTAAGTTAAGGAAGATTACAGAAAAATGGGAAGATCGTTTTATAGATAATTTATATAATACTTTTGGCACCGTTGAAGACATATTCATTCGCTATTGTAATGCATTTCCAGTGAGTTATCAGGAAAGCTTCGAGCCCAATGAAGCATATCATGATATTAAAAAAATGGAAATACTCAGGAAAAATGGTATCTGTGAAGTGGATTTAAGGTTCACTGCTGATAATCTCAATTATCAGCTTAAGGTATATACTCAGAGTAATGGTGGACTCGAATTATCTAGAATATTAAAAGTTACTGAAAATTTAGGAGCCAAGGTCTTATCTCATAACAGTTATTACATAGAAATTAATGGTGGAATTTGGATACATAATTTTACATTGTTTAAGTCTAATAAGTTAGTAAATAATATTACCTTAAAAGAGCAATTTTAAATAACACTCACTAAAGTTTTCGCACGAGAGATTAACAATGATTATTTTAACAGTTTAATTATTTTAGCAGATTTAAAATGGAAAGAAGTTTTATTGATTCGAGCACTCAGTGCTTACCTAAAACAGATATCCTTTAATTATAATCAAGAATATATTCAAAGGGTATTTTCAGAATATCCTAAAATAGTTAAATATCTAGTACAGCTATTTCATGCAAGATTTAATCCTAAAATAGATATTGATAGAATAAAAACTATTAATATTTTTAAAGAAAAAATAGAGGAACTGCTAAAGGACATTAATAATGTTTCTCATGATTATGTTTTGCGTTCAATATTTAATTTAATAATTGCTACTTTAAGAACTAATTATTATCAAGATAACAAACCATATCTTTCTATAAAATTTGATTCAAATAAAATAAGCAACTTACCAGAGCCACATCCATATCGTGAATTGTATGTTTATTCAAACCTTTTTGAAGGAATACATTTAAGAGGAGGAAAGCTTGCACGTGGTGGATTAAGGTGGTCAGATAGAACAGAGGATTTTCGTACAGAAGTTCTAGGTTTAATGAAAGCTCAGATGACAAAAAATGCAGTGATTATACCTGTTGGTGCGAAAGGCGGTTTTGTAATAAAACATACATATAAGGATAAAGATACTTTGAGAAAAAAAGGTGTTGAATATTATCAAAACTTTATTAGAGGTATGCTTGATATCACTGACAATATCATTGATGGAAAAGTTGCACCACCTAAAAATGTAGTGAGGTATGATGATGATGACCCATATTTAGTGGTTGCTGCAGATAAGGGAACTGCTTCTTTTTCTGATTACGCGAATAAAGTAGCTGCTGAATATAATTTCTGGCTTGGTGATGCATTTGCGTCCGGCGGATCAAGTGGATATGATCATAAAAAAATGGGTATTACAGCAAGAGGTGCGTGGATTGCAGCACAGAGACATTTTTGGAAAATTGGCAAAGATATTAATCATAGTGTCACTGTTATCGGCATTGGAGATATGTCTGGTGATGTATTTGGAAATGGTATGCTATTATCAAATAATATATGCTTGATTGGTGCATTTAATCATATTCATATTTTTATTGATCCATGCCCTAATGCAGAAAAAAGCTTTATTGAACGGAAGCGTCTTTTTGAATTACCGTTTTCAAGTTGGATGGATTATAATAAAGAGGTAATTTCTCAAGGTGGTGGAGTATTCGAACGCAATATTAAATATATTGATATTTCTTTGGAGATGAAAAAATGTTTTAACATAAAAGAAAATCAGTTATCTCCTGATCTTCTGATACAATACCTACTAAAGGCAAAAGTGGATTTCATATGGAATGGAGGAATTGGAACTTTTGTGAAGGCAACAAATGAAAGTCATAGTGTTGCCTGTGATAAAGCTAATGATGAGTTAAGAATAAATGGTAAGGATATTATGGCATCTATGTTCATAGAAGGAGGTAATTTAGGTTGTACACAACTTGGTAGAGTAGAATATGCTAATAAAGGAGGATATATTAATGCAGATTTTGTTGACAATTCAGCTGGAGTTATATGTTCTGATTTAGAAGTAAATATTAAAATAGCTCTTGCTTTAGCTGTAAAAGATAATGTTATTTCTCTAGAGAGAAGGAATGAAATATTAGGTAATATGATTGATGAAGTTGCATTTAAAGTTCTAAATAATCATAATATAATAGAAACGAAAGCATTGCTTCTTGAATGCATGCAAGCAAGGAATAGATTAGAGCAGCATTATAAATTAATTCTTATGCTTGAAAAGTCTAAGCTTTTAAATAGACAAATAGAATTTCTTCCGGCAGATGAAGAGATAGAAAAAATGCGAGATAAATCACTAGGTTTAAATTCTCCACAATTATCTGTTTTGATGTCATACGCTAGAACAAGTATAAAAAATGAAATTATAAACTCTGATTTACCTGAGAAAGGCTTATTTTCTGATAAGTATTTACTAGGTTATTTTCCACAGAAAATAGTAGAGGAATTTAGCGGGTCTATATTAAAGCATCCGTTATGTAGAGAAATTATTTCCACTTGTATTGCTAATGATATTGTAAATAGAATGGGATGTGTATTTATAAATAATTTAATTGAAAGTACTGGTGCCAAAGTGTATGAAATAGCTAATATATATATCATAGTTTGTTATTTATATGATTTATATGAACTGTGGGTGGGAGTTGATCAACTAGATGGTATAATAGATATTGGTATATATTCAGATATAGTAAGAAGCGTACAAAAATTTGTTGGTAAGGTTTCATTTTGGCTAGTAAAAAATACTAGTACTTTTATTCTTACAGAACTTAATGAGATCATTGAGTTACGAAGTAAAATTAGCAATGTATGTCAAAGTTTAGAAGATGTTTTAGGTGAATGTTTATTAAAAAGTTATCGCAATGAATTTAACTTTCTAGTTAAGCTTAATATTAATGAAGTTTTGTCGAAAAAAATTGCAAATTTATCTATTCTTACTTACATACTAGAGATCATATCAGTTTCTGAAAGAGTATCTTTACCAGCACTTCACGTAGGAAAAGTATATTTTGAATTAAGGTCATTATTAAAATTTGATCTTATCAGTAAAGCTGCTGTTCAAATGAGAAATGGTGCTTCTTACTGGAACTGCAGTGTAATTAACGATTCATTAGATGATCTTGGTAAGTATAATTGTGATCTAACTGTCAAGGTTATAGAAACCTCTGATGGAAATTATAATGATAACATTGTTGAATTTTGGGTTACAAATAATGCAGAACACATAAAACGTTATGATAATTTTTTAAGAGAAATGCTTGATTCTAAACTTGATTTAAGTAAGTTGATATTTATAATAAAGAAAATTGAGCTTTTACTGTTGTAGAAAAAATGTTTAATATAAGTTTATCAGAAGTTTTTGTTGTTGCCTTAGTGGGTATAATTTTTCTCGATAAGAAAAAAATTCCTGAATGTGTTAGTTTTATCAGGGTAATATATAAGTCCGCTATAGATATGAAATTTAAAATTGAAAGGTTTTTAAAAAATACGGAAATTAATGAATTGTATAAAGCATGTGAAACTGAGGAAATAAAATATATAGCTGGTAAAGATGGCAAATTTTATCCTGCTTACAATATAGATAACTTGTCTAATAAAAATGACGGCAAAGATTCTAGTAGTTGATGACGTTTTATCTAATGTTAAACTTTTAAAGGCGAAGCTTACTGCAGAATATTATACAGTCGTTGTAGCTTATGATGGGCAAGAGGCAATAGATCTAGTCATTGAAGAGCAACCAGATATAATATTGCTTGATGTTATGATGCCTAAGATAGATGGATTTCAAGTTTGTAAACAACTAAAAAATAATCCATTAACAACTCATATTCCAATAGTTATGGTCACTGCGTTGCATGATGCAGAAGATAGAGTACATGGCATCAATGCAGGTGCAGACGATTTTTTAACTAAACCAATAGATGATATTTCGCTCTTTGCACGTATAAAGTCATTAATGCGTTTGAAAACTGTGATAGATGAATTACGCTTAAGGGGTGAGACAAATGCAGATATTGGTATAGTTATGAAAGATAATATTATGGATTACTCGAATCAAATTTCAGATGCTTCTATATTGGTTATAGATGAAGATATTCTGCAAGCTAAACAGATACGTAAAATATTAGAGAGACGCTTTAAGTTAATTGAAATATCAAATGATCCTATTGCTTCACTGAATGAAGCAACGATCAATAAGGATTATGATCTTATTATTTCTGATATGCAATTTGCTAATTTTGATGGGTTACGTTTATGTTCTCAATTACGTAGTAAAGTGGAGACACGCTATACACCAATTTTAGTTTTACTAGAGGATTATAATAAAAATCATTTAATAAAGGCTTTAGAAATAGGTATAAATGATTATTTGGTAGTACCGATAGATGAAAATGAATTGATAGCTAGAGCTAATTCACAAATAAAGCGTAAAAGGTATCAAAGTGCATTAAGGATGAGTTTATTTAGTAGCATGGAAATGTCTATAAAAGATCCATTAACAAACTGCTTTAATAGAAGGTATTTCGATATGCACTTGAAAAATATTATTAAAGATTCTATTTTAAAAAATAAAGAATTATCTCTAATGATTATTGATATAGATTATTTTAAACAAGTAAATGATGAATTTGGACACAATGCTGGAGATGAATTACTAAGGCAAATGAGTAAAATAATCTATGAGAATATTAGAATAACAGATTTATTAGCTAGGTTTGGAGGTGAAGAATTTATTGTTGTGATGCCAGATACTAATATATCAAATGCTGCAGAAGTTGCACAGAGAGTATGTAATATTATTGCTCAAGAATCTTTCAAGCTTGTTGATATAACTATTAGAAAGACAGTTAGTATTGGAGTAACAAAAGCGTTAGATTGTGACCTTAATAATATAAAAGCATTTATAGAGCGAGCTGATCAGTGCTTATACAAAGCAAAAAATACTGGTAGGAATAAAGTAGTTATTACTAACGAATCTTTTTTTAATTGAATATCTATTTAATAGATATACTGTAATTATTTTCAAGTTAATAAAATATCTTCAAAAATGGTACTGTCCAATGAATCATACATTTTTGCCATAATAAATAAAGTTCCAAATAATATCTATGTCGTTTTATTGTTTAGAGAATGACAAAGTTTTTCTTACTAAACGTCCAACTCTTTCAGAATAATTGTATCAGTTAAATCTTTCAACTCTTGCATGGCTCTATCTTTTATCGTGGGTATTCCAAGAGGCCTTCTTTTGCCATTAGATTTATTGATATAAATTCGTTTTAGCGGAGAAGGTTTGTATCCTCTTTGTTTTAATAGCTTTATTCCTTGAAATTTTGTGTTGCAAGTTGACCATATTTGACGATCTACACCTGCTGTGTTTTTTCCTTGGTTTTCAGTTACTCTTCTAACAGCTAAAGCTTGTTGCTAAAGTAGCGTGTGAGGAGATGCTGTAAAGCTTTTCCCCCTCCCCCATCTTCCTTGTTGGACAGCATTAACAATACGTCTTTGTAGCCTCATAACAACTCTTTGGCATTTCTTCCAGGATAACTGGTTCCATACTTCGGAATGTTGGTAGGTGCACTTACAGCTTTACTTGTAATCATCTGCTTTCCTACCTTAAGTGGTTAACAAAGTTTCTTGTCATGAGGGACCAAATGGAAGTCTGATCGTTTTCACACAAATTAATGTTACAAATTCTATCCATTTCATTACAAAATGGCATTCGCTTTCTCCATTCTCCTTTACCTGCACATCCATCAGCATTCCTTGCTAGTTGCCTGCCATATAGGCGAAAATACAGGCTTGCCCTGTTCCTTTTGTCATACAATAGTGGGTTATGTAGCTTCTCTGTACCGGTGGAATTGTTATTTGCGTACATCCAGAAATGAAAAAAGTATCCTGTCTACGTACATTTTGGTTAGAGCCTATCAGCATCTTTGGCTCTTTCATCGTAACGGTACTTGTAAAGCTTCACTTATGTTTACCATACCACTCCTAGCCCTCCAACCACATGATGCTTGTAGCTGATGCTCCTCTCACGATTACGCATCTTCTTTTTTAGGCGGGAAGTTCATTGTCTGCATCGTCGGCACCAACCGGTTACCCGATTCGCACTGATGTGTAGACTCAGATGGCAAAACATCTGGTTTAATAAGTCTTTAGAATCCTTTCAGTTTCTTTCTGAAGGAATTCCTCTCCTTTTAAACAATATGACCGAAGACTTTCAGGTCGCATCATCTCCGCAATATACCTATTTCCATTAGAATCCATGCAGAGAACATCAACTATGCTTTTTTGTCAGAAGCAATCTCTGATGGTACTTAAAAACTCAACTTCTTGTATTGCACTCTCCACTTTAAACTCTAAAATATCATTAAGAAAATGAATAAGAATATTTTTATTCTTCTCGGTACCAAAAATTCATTTAGATCACGTTTTGGATCTAAAAACTTAGAAAAAACCATAACAGATCGATTTGAAAAGCATTAATAATTATATACTATTAAAGAAAATTTTTTAACTATTTTAGCTTTAATCATAACTTAATATAATTATGCTAATAATATTACTATTTAGTAGGAGTGATGATGGACTTCAATAGATATATACAAGATAATACTTTAATAATAACAAAACATTTCTTGCAAGACATAAATAAATTAGTAAGCTTTTTAGAAAAAAACACGCATATTACTTCAATTGATATCTCCTCTAATGGAATTGGTGACGAAGGTGCAAAAGCATTAGCGAATGGTAATCTTACACATCTTACTACACTTAATATATCTTCTAATAGAATTGGTGATGAAGGTGCAAAAGCATTAGCGAATGGTAATTTTACACATCTTACTACACTTAATATATCTTCTAATAGAATTGGTGATGAGGGTGCAAAAGCATTAGCTGAATTTCATACTTGTAATATCAAGTTAGAGCCTAACTATTTTTATAATTTACTCAGATTTGCATGGCTTTACAATAATAACACCAATAAACTAAGTGAAGATAGTACAAGAAATTTATTATTTGATCTTGCTACAAGTCCATCGAATAAAGAGAAAGTCTTCTGTTTATTGGATGATCCAAATAAATACCCTTTTCTTATTAACTCAACAAAAAATGAAAATGGAAACATATTGCCTAATTTTTTTCTTGATTATAAATCGCATAAGAAATTTTTTGAACTTGGTCTCATTCCTAAACCGGTGAATACAGATTTACTTAATATTGCACAAAATAACCAATCTGTTCATGCAACATCAGTAGTTAATAAAACAAATTTTATCACTAAAAAACTTGTTGAATCTGTGGAAGCAGATAAGAAAAAATTAGAGACAGTAATAAATAATTTTACAAGAGTAAGCATACCAAAACTTAAAGAATATCAGAATAATAAAGTAAAACTAAATCTATTTGATTTTAGTGATCAAGAAAAAAAAGTGTTACGGAAAAGTACTAGAAAAAGGTTCTCTTGTATCAAGTGATGAAGAGTTTCTTGAATTTATTATCGATAAAGTTAAGGAAGCTCTAAATACACAATATTTAAGAAAAAGAGAAAATGGAGAATATGATGAAGGTTACCCTACACAAATGTTACAATATGATTGTACAAGAGATGATGCAAAAATCACTATACCAGAATCTATAGGTTTTATTTTACTGCATATTGAAAATCTTAGAAA
>NZ_JAZHPY010000047.1:0-8888 GCF_036711655.1 Wolbachia endosymbiont of Pentidionis agamae
AATCTTCTTCCTGAACCTGATGCATCCCATGCAGAGCTTTTTGATTTATTGAATAATTGCTTGAATGACTTTAATAGCATTAGTCTTTCCCGTTCGAAATTTTGGATAATTCAGCCTCTAACTCTTCAATTGTAGGCAACTCAGTTTTAAATTCTTCTGGCAGGTTTTCAGTTATCCGATATTCAGCAAGGCCTATTGTTTTGTCATATCACGCAACGCATATTCAGCTATCACATTATCCTTAGATTTACATAAAATTAAGCCTATGGAAGGATTATCTGTTGGATGTTTTAGAAAATCGTCAACTATTGATAAGTAAAAGTTTATTTTACCAGAATGTTCAGGTTCAAACTCAACTGCTTTCATTTCTATTACTACAAAACACCTAAGTTTTAAGTGATAAAACAGAAGATCCAAATAGTAATCCTTTTTCCTTACTGTTAAATGATATTGGCGTCCAACAAAAGAAAAGCCTGCTCCAAGTTCCATAAGAAACTTCTCAATATGTGCTACTAGTCCTTTCTCTATTTCTCTTTCATGAGCACCTTTGCCTATACTCAAAAAATCAAAAATATATGGATCTTTGAGAGTTTGATTTGCTAAATCTGATCTTGGTGAAGGCAATTTTTCCTTAAAGTTTGTAACTGCTTTACCTTGTCGTTTATGAAGACCAAGCTCTATTTGGTGCATCAGAATAGAGCGAGACCAACCATATTCTGAAGCATTGTGCATATAGAAAAGCCTTGCTTCGTGTTCCTTCACTTGATTCATTAGAACAACATGATGATACCATGGTAATTCTATAGCAGCTTGCTGTAGAAATTCAGGATTGGGATAAAGTTCTGCAAAACGCCTAATATTATGCAGGTTAGCAATACCAAAACCCTTTATTTCAGGAAATCTAACCTTTAAATCTTTACTTAATTGCTCAATTACTTTAGATCCCCAACCTTGATCCTTTTGCTTTTCTAGAATCTGTATTCCAATATAATGGTAAAGTAATAATAATTCTTTATTTACTGTTCTGGCTGCTTTGTAACGGCTAGTGGCAATACGATCCTTAAGTTGCTCTAAAAACTCTTTGTATTCTTTTGCTATAATTCTTGTCATAGTGTTCCTTTCAACGATTTTCACCATTATATGATCCCTTTACTCGTCGAAAAAACAATCTTTCGTTTAGGCTTCATACCTGCAATCTTAAGTTCAGCTTTGATACGTTGCCTTAAGTTTAACAGGTCATTTATTTGCACTTCTGCGTATCTCACCACATGGTCACCATAAGCAATTGACACTACCCTCTCACCACTTTGCAGCTTCTGTATGGCTTGTTCAACTTGAGCTAAATATTCTTCACTGTACATTTTCTAACCACTTACTCTTCCTGACTTTCTTAGATTTTTTACTTTCAGTTTTTTCACTTAGACTACTCCATTTATTTTCTTGCCAGCGGTCAATCCCAAGGGCAATAGATGCAGCTCTAGCATAAATGCGACAATCCAGTGCTTCGTTACGATCTCTAATCTTCTGCCACTCTTGCTTGGTGTAGCCTTTTACTACTTTAGTAATTAATTGCTCTGCTGTGAGCTGTTTAAAATACTCAGGTGAATACTCAGGGAAGTGACAATATCCAGCCTCCTCATTTTGCGAAATATTAAGTAATTGAAAAAGTTCTGATTTTAAAATTGACACCCCAACTGGCCAGAGTTTCATTCCTCTACGTAATTTTTTCCCGCTAACCGTTACATCAACTCTACTTGGGCTACTGAGTGGCACTAATGCTTTATTTACGCCCTTAACTGCCATTACTCTTCCATGACTTTGATGATTTCTCGCCCAATTATATACTTCCTGAGCTCTATACCCTGCATCAACTGCCATCATACTGATTGTATATTCAAGTCCATTTGCGCCTAAAAAATGATGATTCAGTAACTCAGATAGTTTATTCCAAACAACTTGGGTCCCAGGATCTCCTTCAAATACTTGATAATCAATTGACCAGCTCTCTCTGTCTTTACCCCAAGCTACAACTTCTACTTCTATTCTGTCTTTTTGAACATCAACTCCAGCAGTGAGGACTACTTCTCCTTCTGGTATTGTTCCTATTGGATAATTTTCTCTATGCTCAAAAAGCTTTCTCCAATCTGGTACTTCTCCTTTATCTACCCAAGTCTCTCCTAAAGTTGTATTTATCCAGACTTTTAGTAGTTGTTCGTTATCTTGACTATGGAGAAAATCTTGTACCGCTTGATTCCAACTATACCAACCAACTGGGCTATATAGACTTGATAAATGAAACCCTATTGTTTTTCCTCCTATTTCACTTGTAGCTCTCCATTCTCCACGATCAAGCATATCTGTTTTTTGATGATTTTCTATTTTGCTACTACATTCAATACAAACGTAATGAGCTTTGCTTGGATCTTTATCCTCCCATTTAATTTGTGTCCATTTTAATACTTGGTAATGATTACATTGTGGACATGGCACAAAGAAATACCTTTTATCTGATGCTTCAAATTCTTTTTCTATTCTACTTATTCCGTGAATTGTTGGCGTTGATACTAAGAATATTTTTCGCCGAGTAAAAGTATTAGTTCTTGCTATGCTAAGTAAGACCGGATCTCCTTCCCCGCCTGAATCTCCTGGATATGCATCAATTTCATCTAAAAATAAATACTTTACTGGCATAGAACGAAGGCCTACTGCGCTATTTGCTCCAGTAATTACAACCATTCCACCTGGAAATTCTTTGCTTTGCACAGTATTTCCTGAATCTCTTGATCTTGGGTCTTTGACCTTACTTTTTAAACAAGGCGTGCTATCAATTAAAGGCGCAAATCTTCCCTTTGACCAACGTTTTCCCATCTCAACTGTAGGCTGTACAACAAGCATTGGACCTGGTGTTTGATCAATAACATAGCCAATCCAATTGTTACCAGCCTCTGTTCCTCCAATTTGCGCCCCTTTCATAAAGATTACTTTTTCAACTGGCGAAGAAGGAGATAAAGAATCCATTATTTCTTTTAGGTAAGGAGTTCTTTCTGTTCTCCATTTTCCTGGCTCTGATGCTGCAGTTGCAGAAAGTATTCGATACTCATTTGCCCATTCTGATACTTTTAATAATGGATCTGGCTTTAATCCTGCATAAAAAGCTGTAGCATAAATCATAGTCTATTCCTACTCGCTGCTTCAATATTATCAACTACTATTTCTTGTCCTCTATGACCTTCCAATTCTGTAAGAGAGCTTTCTTCTTCACTTTCTATTTCAACATCACTTAAAATAGGACTTATGCACTCACTTGTCTTTTCACTTTCTAACTCAAGAGACATTTTCTTTTGAAACTCTTCTTCTATATACTTTTGAGTTATGTTACTCATTACTACTGATATAATTAGTGCAAGCATTCCAACCATTATGGCAATTCCAATCTGAGGGTAGACTGCTAATAATCCTATTGCACATATTACAATACTAACGTAGATAACATTGCTGTATTTTTTCATCCTATTATCAGCTATTTTCCTCTCTTCCAAGTATTTATTACTCAGCATATGGAACGTCGGAAAGTTATCATATTTTCCAAACAACACTATACTTTTCTCTCTAAGCAACAGCTTTATTAACTTTTTATTATTTAATCTTATTGCATGTTGAAAAACATCTATGGCATCTGCTCCTTTTGCAAGCAGCAGTTTTACTATATGAGAGTGATTGTTTTTTGCTGCAAGATATATTGCTGATTCTCCACCATCATTTAACGCATCTACTTCAATTCCTTCGTCTAAAATGCTGTCTATAAGTTCTAAATGTCCTTTTTCTGCAACTAGATGAAGTAAATTGTTCTTTTCTGCTCCGTATTTATTACTTACTAAAACCTTTACTATATCCAACCTTTTTGCTTCTCTTGCATAACAAAATGGTGTTTTGCCGTCATCATCTTTAATAAGTGGATTTATATCTTCTCGGGTTAGTAAAACTTCTACGGTTTTGAGCCTGTCAGCATAGTGCAGTGGTGTTTTATTTTCATAATCTTGTACATTGATCTCAGAATTAGTGGCATTAATTAAGCATCTAACTATATCTAAACATAAATCTTTTTCATCATAATTAGTATTGCTTACAGCTATGTGTAAAGGAGATAACTTCGTCGAATTTCGGCCATAACCAACTCTACTTATGTCTGCACCAAAGTTCGAGAGTAACTTTATAACTTCCAATCTTTTGTTGTTTGTTGCATAATGAATCGGAGTGTGGTTTCGGCTATCCAGAATATCTTTATCAGCATTCCCTTCATTGACTAAAATTTCTACGATCTTTTCATGTCCAGCTCCTGCTGCCAAGTGTAGCGGTGTGTGTAGTAAAGCATTTTGCTCATTAACATTAACTCCGTTGTGAATCAAAAACCTCACTGCTTTCGCTTCGTTTACTACTGCAGCTAAATGAAGCAAGCTGTCTTTTTCAGTTCCATACTTGTTACCAATAAGAGCTTGTAATATTCCTACTTTTTTACTTGCGTAATCAAGAGATGTTTTACCATCATTATCTTCCAAAAAAGGATTGATGTTTTTCTCAGCAAGAAGCAGCTCTACTAAACAGAGCTCATCCAATTCAATAGCACAATGTAATGGTGTTTTACCATTAAAGCCTCGAGTATTTATGTCTATTCCAGGTTGGTTAATAAGACATTTAATTAACTCTAGGTATAAATTACTGGTCATTTGAATGGTTTTAAAAGTGTTTTTGGCTACTGAGATAGCTCCGAAAGTGCAGTTCTAATTTCTTCTGTTAACGTCTCATGAATCCTTTCAGCGTCATTTAAAGATGCAAGTAATGCTGATATTCTATCTGGAATATTAAGAAGATTGTTTCTCACGACCCTTGCAGTATTAAAAGCATCACGCTTTACTTCTGCAACTGAAACAAGCTTACCAATCTCAGCTTTAGCCTTAGCTTCCAGTAACTTACCACGCTCCATTTCGTTCTTAATTCTGGTTTTAAGAAGCATAGTAGAAAGGTCATTAGTATTTCTGCTTCTACTATCTTCATCGTTTTTTCTTCTTAGTGGTTGACTTGGATCACGAATTGTTTCAAGTGCGTTATTTGCTTGTTCTGTGTCAACTAAGCCATCTTTCAGCTCTACAATCCATTGTTTCACTAAATAACAGACATATTGCTTGGAAAATCCTTGTTCTCTTGCCCATTCGGTTTGAGTCATTAGAGCCATTTCCTTTTTTCTCCCTTTTTCTATTTTTGAACTTCCTCTTTTTGTGCTTCTTGGATTTGTAAGAAAGTTTTGCCACTATCAGAAAGCATCGCTTCTCTTCCCGTATATACTTGCCAACGTTTAATCGTTACATCAACAAATTTAGGTTCAAGCTCAATTGTTCTGCAGATTCTATCTGTTCTTTCGCATGCAATTAAAGTACTTCCAGAGCCACTATGTTGAATGTGAGAGGTAAGAATTATAATTGCTCAGCGATAAATGGTTTACCATACGCTTGTTCCAATTTCCTAGATATTCTTTGACTAATGTAGGATGGTTACTAATAGATTTTCAGCATTTCTTTTTTGAGCAGCAGTCGTAAAATTAAAGGAACCTGTAATAACTTTCTGATTATCAATAATAATCTTACTATGTGCAATTGCTGGTTTGTAGTCATTGGTATTCCTTCATTGAGTAATTCCTTTATCACACATATTTAGACTTTATTTACCCCAGTTATGGATTAGCCAACGAAGTAAAGCTTAGAAATGCAGGGCTTTTTTGACTGCATAGAGTATGAAACCAGAGTAGAAAAAATGTGCACCAAAAAGTTTATCGGAGATCTGTGGCGAGTATGCTCAAGTTCAAATTTATTTTTCAGGCAACCAAAAACCGTCTCAATGATCGATCTTTTTCTCAGCAAAATCTTCTCTTTCAGTGAAATTAGTGCGTTTTTCATACCTTTTTTTATCTTGGTTACGAGTTTTAGACCTCTGTCTAGGAGTTTTTCAAAGAGCTCCTTCTTGATGTAGCCCTTGTCACCGAACAAAAGTCCGGTCAATTTTTGGGTCAACAGGTTTTCTGTCGTCAACATTGCCTTTTGTAAGTGTAACACCTTGAATTTCTCCTATTTCGTTGATCACCAAGTGCAATTTAAAACCGAAAAACCAACCGTATGTACTCTTGCTCAATTTGGCAATTTCAGCAAAAACTTTATTTCTTGAGATTCTTTTTGGATGGCAAACGGCGATCGAAGTGGCATCAATGTAGGAAATTCCAGTCGTTTTTGACTGCTCACAGAACCACTGTAACAAGAGCGCCAAATACCACAAAATCCTCGATTTTAGGGTAGTAAACCTATGATGGTAATTTGGGAAATTCTGATCCATATAATAGTTTTGCATAATGTACATAGAAAGATTTGAAATTATCACACCGAGATTGGTGGTAGAGCAGTATTATGGTAAGGATCTCTGAATACGTAATTTCTGGCGTCCTGGTGGGTTTTTTGCCACTTGGCAGGAGCCTATTGGCAAAATTGTGATCGATTGCATTGCAAAAATCATCGACACAACAAAAGATTTCAGTTATTTTTTCTTTCACGGGTAGCCTCTTAATTTAATACCTTAGAGTTTACCCTATTTTCCTCTTCTAAACTCCCTTTTTAGCTATTTCTTAATCCATAACTGGGGTTATTTGTGTCTTATACAAGATAACTTTAATATAAACGCCACGCTTTTTAGAAAGATTCCACTATAGGTTTTGCAGTAAATCCATAGGCTTGAATCAAAATAGATCTTTCAGCATTATCTACTGTATTAATAATCTGAGTATTGACCAGGATACATCAATTTTTGTACAAGAATATGTTAGTATTGAAACTGTATAGCCAAAATATGAAGAAACAATAAGCAAAAGTGCAAAACGAGGTTTCATTTTATCCAGCTTTATTTAAAACCATAGCCTACTTTCTCATAGGCTTGAGAGTATTTATAACATCATCAGCAGAGTCGATTAACCTAGCACCATTTTTAATTAAGCTATTGTTTCCACTATAGCATGGATTCCAAGGATAACCAGATAATACAAAGACTTCTTTTTTCTGATCTAAAGTACAAACTACTGTAACTAAAGATTCTGAATCTTTTGAAGCTTCAATTACTATTACTCCTAGTGATAAACCAGATATTATTTTACTCTTTTGAACAAAGTGTTGTTGCTGTAATGTTGTAGTAAGTGGAGAACCAGTTACTATTAATCCACCATCATCAACAATTTTCTCTAGGTCTTTTGAAGCTATACCAATATTGCTTACAGTGACTCCAATCATTGGATTTATTGTAATGTTCAGATCGGAAGCAATAACAAAATCTGCTTGAGTTAAATCATCTGCTAATTCTTTGCTGAATTTTTTACCATCATCAGATATATTGTTGTTTCCCACTATTGCAATAATCTTACGATTAAGTAAAGATGTATTACCTAACACCGTTATCACAGGAACTATATTTCTTAAAGAAACCGGAAATTCTGGTTCACATGCAGCTATGATTTTAGCTCCTGCTTCACTTGCTTTTTCAATTTCTTGCTCGGCCTCATTAATACTATAAATCTTTACACCAGATAAACACTCTAGTGCACTTTCTACTGTTCCATGCAACTCTAAAAGATCAAAGAACTTTACTCCTGAACTACGTGCTAGGCGTAACCATGAAATCATCTCATTTTTATTTAATTTTTTTTCTCTCATATTTTACTCTCATCTATTGAGATTATACAAATAAATTCAATTTTAGATTGAAAAAGTTTAATTTTACATTAACAATGAGTTTAAAAAACACAACTTTAAAACTCATTATACTACAGAAGAACCCGTTTAAAATCTCAACAAAACAAGGTAAAGTGTACACAGGTAAGAAAATGAGGTATCTTGCATACATCAACTCCAGCAAAACCTTGCCGATTTCGATAATGATCTGCAACGAATCTTTTGAGCAACGTTTTCTACTACTACTCTTTGGCTTGCGAGATCTTTGCTTTTTTTCTTTGGTCAGTGTTTGTCCTTCTGCGTGAAAGTTCTACATTTGAATGAATTTTTTGCATTCCACTGTCAGCTAAGACTTTTGTGCCATCTAGCATCACTAATAGACCTGCTGCGAAACAACTTATAAAAGATGAGGTGGATAATCAAAGTAACTAAAAGGCGTGTTTCAAATTCACAATTTCGGCAAAATCTTATGTTATATTTTCTCTGAAAAGCGATAAGAATATAGTCTCAACTAAAAATAGCATAAGCTGCATACTACTACAGAAAACATCAAAAACTTAAAACAAGAAGCTCAGATAGCAATGACCATGGAATAATTGAAGCATTTTGTAGAACAGTAGCTTAAGTATTACAAATTTTCATCAAATTTAGCATTAGAAGTATTTCAGATGTTTACTTTTGTTAATATTTTCTCGCATAAAGAGTATTATCTTTAAATATTTCTCTTGTCAATAGCAATTATATTAATACTATCCTAACCCTAAAGAGCACATGCTCTAGTGTATAACGCTCTATAGAGGTCATTATGGGAATTGATAAGAACTTAAATGCCATAGCGAAAAAGATCAATAAGGGTAAATATATTAACTTATTATTGTCTCCTCTTGTAAGTAGTATACTTGGTTTAAAGCTGTTTCATATGGCTGCTAAGTATAACTGGAAAAGTGTACTAGAATTTTTAATAAAAAAAGGTGCCAATGTTAACGCTAAAGATAAAAAAGGTAATACAGCTTTGCATTTAGCTAGCAAAAATGGTCATGAAGAAGTCTTAAATATTCTTTTGCTTAATGGTGCTAAAACTAATGTTAAAAATATTAGTAACAGCACTCCACTTCACTATTCTATTAAACC
>NZ_JAZHPY010000048.1:0-8550 GCF_036711655.1 Wolbachia endosymbiont of Pentidionis agamae
ATACTAAAGTATATTATACTAAAGTGTTCGCCTTAAGGCGAGGGTGTTAACCCACACACCTAACTACATAAAACACTTTATCAAACAATTTCTTTAGCCTTAATTTACATTAAGGTTTTTAATGATAAAAGTAAGCAGACTGAGTAATTAGCAAGTCTGTCTAACATAGATAAAATGTTATAGTGAGTGTGATGGAATGGCAGATATACTTACAACTTCAGGATTTTCAACTTGAGTATTAGGTTGACTTAGTTTTTTAACATAATCTTTCAGTTTATCATTATTGAATTCATCTAATATCTTCTCCTGTGCTTCTTCTGGTAAATCTTGCCAAGAAGTTGTAAGTCGTTTATTTTTTGGTTCTAGAAATTTTGCTGCTGTTAGTCTTATTTGACATAATAAACTATTTCTTTCATACGCCACATCAAATTTCTCTTTTATATTAGCTTGATACATAGGAAATTTTTTCTTATATTCGCCTGATCCAAGAGTTTTTGCTATGTCATTTTTGTAAAAATCTAGGTTTCTAATTACTTTTGCTGATTCTTCTATATTAATCTTAAAAAATTCATAATACGAGATTGAATTACCAGATATTCTTTCATCTCTCATCTTTTCTAATTCGCTTACACAGTAATCACAATATTTTTTAAGCCCATACACTAAACTATTTATCACACTAGTATTAGAAGAACACACATTTTTACTAAAAAAACTGCTATTACTTCTTATTTTTTCTGCTTCTTGAGAATTTTCCATCAGTAAGTTTTTTATCAAAAACTTTAATACTTATTTGACTCTTTCTATATTTGTATCACTAGAAGATAGAATGTACACCAAATTTTTTTCTTCCGTCACTTGTATGTACAATGATGATAATAAAATTACGTTTTTTATTCTGTCTAACTTTCCTTGATCATTCAAGATACTTTTTTCTTGATCATCGCATCTGTATGTCCCTATACATGAATCAATAATTGACGCACAAACATCACTGATATTATCTTTTTTAATTGTTTCAAGTGCCTTTTCCAATTGTTGTTGATAATCAAAACTCATAAATTCACCCCAATGTATATTATATCACAATAATTATAAAAATAAATAAGAATTTTCTTGTATCATGCTTTAATCTGAACTACCATAAAATTTTGTATTGTGGCTATGTCAAAAGTTCTTCTAAGTGATTTAAAATCTTTTGATTATGAAGTTTATCAATCTATACAAGGAGAGCTACAGCGCCAAAAATCTCAATTACAATTAATTGCATCAGAAAATTTTGCAAGCAGAGCTGTAATGGAAGCTCAAGGCTCTATTTTAACTAATAAATATGCAGAAGGATATTCAGGCAAAAGATATTATTGTGGTTGTAGGTACGTAGATCAAATTGAAAGCTTAGCTGTAGAGAGATTGTGCAAATTATTTGATGTTAAGTTTGCTAATGTTCAGCCTCACTCTGGCTCACAAGCTAATCAAGCAGTGCTTTCTGCTTTGCTAAGCCCTGGTGATAAAATTCTTGGGTTATCACTTGATTGTGGTGGTCATCTAACTCATGGTGCAACTCCAAGTCTTTCTGGCAAGTGGTTTAAATCAATTCAATATGGAGTTAATAAAGAAACTTACTTGCTTGACATGGATGAAATTGAAGAATTAGCCATAATAAACAAACCGAAACTAATTATTGCAGGTGCTTCGGCCTATCCAAGAAAAATAGATTTTAAACGCTTTCGTGCTATTGCAGACAAAGTTGATGCTTACTTGCTTGCAGATATTGCTCATTATGCAGGGCTTATTGCTGCTGGTGAGTATCCTTCTCCGGTTCAGCATGCACATATTATAACCTCTACTACACATAAAACTTTACGTGGCCCTCGTGGTGGAATAATTATGACAAATGATGAAGTAATACATAAGAAAATTCAATCTGCAGTTTTTCCAGGATTGCAAGGCGGACCACTTATGCATATTATAGCCGCAAAAGCCGTTGCATTCAAAGAAGCACTTGACACAGGATTTAAGATTTATAGTAAAGCAGTTATAGAAAATGCTAAAGTACTAGCTAAAGAATTACAAATGCATGGCTTAGATATTGTAACTGGAGGTACTGACTCTCATATAATATTAGTAGATTTGAGATCAAAGAGAATAACTGGTAAGGATGTAGTGGATAGCTTAGAAAGAGCAGGTATTACATGTAATAAAAATGCTATACCATTTGATATAGAAAGGCCAACAATTACTTCAGGATTACGTTTTGGCACCTCCGCTGAAACAACTCGTGGTCTAAGTGGTACAGAATTTAAAGAAATAGCTAGTCTAATAAATGAGGTAATAAGTGGATTAACTCAAGGAAATAGTTTTAGTAGTGAAAAGAAAGTAGTAGCTAGAGTCAGAGAGATTTGTACTCAATTTCCAATTTATCATAACATTACTAAATAGCCTTAGACTTTTATGTAAA
Source organism: Wolbachia endosymbiont of Pentidionis agamae (assembly GCF_036711655.1). NCBI lineage: Bacteria > Pseudomonadati > Pseudomonadota > Alphaproteobacteria > Rickettsiales > Anaplasmataceae > Wolbachia > Wolbachia endosymbiont of Pentidionis agamae. The sequence goes on from NZ_JAZHPY010000048.1 coordinate 2,459, forward strand.
AAATTTAATAAGTGCAATGTAAAGTGAAACAATATTTAATGTGTTGACAAATTATCACTTACTCCATAAGTTAAATAAATAGATTCAATCATTGATTGAGGTTTTTGATTTCCATGCAAAAAAATAATAAACCAGCTTCGTCTCTATTGGAAGAAGTAGCCAATATCAAGAGTTCTGATAGAGTAACTTTATTTGAAATAAAAGCTGCATTACATGAGCGTGGTTTTGGCATTCTTATTATTATTTTTTCGTTACCATTATCAGTACCTTTACCTGTTCCACCTGGTTATACTACAATACTCTCTATACCATTATTATTATTTTCATTACAAATACTTCTTGGTTTTGATTCGCCTTGGATGCCGAGGTGGTTAGAACAAAAATCTTTTCAGCGTTCAACTTTAGCGCTTATTATAGAAAAGACATCTCCTATTTTAAAAAAAGTAGAGAAGTTTATGAGACCACGTATGGTGTTCATTTTCTGCAGGTTAGGAGAAAAAATTTTAGCATTTATAATGTTACTTTCCGCTTTTTCTATTGCTATTCCATTGCCACTAACCAATTTTATCCCTGCTATTGGAATAACATTTATTGCTCTTAGCATTATGAGTAGAGATGGGGTTTTTTCAATGTTAGGAATTTTGATATCACTTTTTGGTCTATTTATTACTGCTGTAATATTGATTGTGGGACCAAAGCTTGTTCTTGAGTTTTTTTTCTTTCTAAAAAATATTATATTTATAAAGTAAACATATATCGAGTAGAATAATGTAGTAACCTATAAACAATAATTTATATACTTTTATTCGTTAAGCAAAGGTTTTTAGATTACATGCAAAAGAGCAATAAATCAGCTTCTTCTTTACTAGAAGAAGTAGCAAGTATCAATAATGCTGATAAGGTAACCTTACTTGAAATAAAAGCTGCATTACATGAGTATGGTCTTTACATTTTTATTATTCTTTTTTCTTTACCGTTATCAATACCGCTACCTGTTCCACCAGGTTATACTACCATATTTTCTATACCATTATTGTTATTTATATCACAGATACTACTCGGCTTTGATTCACTTTGGATGCCTAAATGGTTAGAACAAAAATCTTTTCAACATTCAACTTTAGTTGTTATTTTAAAAAAGGGATCCACTATCTTAAATAAGATAGAAAAATTTATGAAATTCCGTGTAGCATTTATTTTTTGTGAATTAGGTATAAGATTTTTAGCGTTTGTCATGTTAATTTCTACTTTTTCTATCGCTATTCCTTTGCCTTTCATTCATTTCATTCCTGCAGCTGGAATAACATTTATTGCTCTTGGTATGATGGGTAAAGATGGACTGCTTGCTATAGTTGGTGTTTTAATATCAATTCTTGGTTTATTCATCACTATTACGATGTTAATTTTTGGTCCAAAGCTTATTTTTGAGTTTTTCTCATTTCTTAAAAACTTAATATGATAAGTATATATAATACTTTAACTAAAAAAGAAGAAACTTTTGTTCCTAGAGATCAAAGTAATGTAACGATGTACGTATGTGGTCCAACTGTTTATGACTCAGCACATATAGGAAATGCAAGATCTGTTATTGTATACGACATATTATTCCGTTTACTTAAGTTATGTTACAAAAAAGTCACTTATGTTCGTAATATAACTGACATTGATGATAAGATAATTAATGTCGCACAAAAAAGTAATAGCAGTATAGAAAGCATTACATCTCATTACACTAAAGCTTTTCATATGGATATGAAAAACATAAACTGTTTGGAACCAACCTATGAACCTAAAGCAACGGATAATATAGGACTAATGATAAAACTAATACAAAATCTACTAGACAAAAATCATGCTTACATAGCCAACAAGCATATATACTTTGATACATATTCTTATCCAGAGTATGGCACTTTATCAGGAAAGAAAATTTCTCATTTAATACATGGAAGTAGAGTTGAGATAAGTGATAATAAAAGGCATCAAGGAGATTTTATTTTGTGGAAACCTGCAAGTGCAGTTGATTATGAACTTTCCAGCTTTTGGCAAAGTCCATGGGGAGATGGCAGGCCTGGGTGGCATATAGAATGCTCAGCCATGGCTAACGGTTATCTAGGGAAGAATTTCGATATTCATGGTGGTGGGGTAGATTTACAATTTCCTCATCATGAAAATGAAATAGCCCAAAGTAGGTGTGCATTTCCTGAATCAATTTTTGCAAAATACTGGATGCATAATGGATTTCTTACTGTGAATAAAGAAAAGATGAGTAAATCATTATCTAATATAATAAAAATAAAAGACTTATTAAACCAAGGCATAAAAGGTGAAGTAATACGTTATGCATTACTCAAAACTCATTATCGAAAGCCATTAGATTGGACTGATAGAACAATTATTGAATCTACCGGAGCACTAAATAAATTTAACCGTCTATTACATAACATTGATGTTGAAATAAAAGATGATGATACAGAAGTTGCAGTAGAATTTATAGATGCACTAAAACGTGATCTCAATGTTCCTGAAGCTCTCGCTATATTGCATGAAACAGCTAATAAGATAAAAAAGACTCACAATAGAACTGATAAACTTAGACTAATAAAAAGTTTACTAAAAAGCGCTAACTTTATAGGATTACTACATTCTAATTATAAAGTGTGGTTCAATATTTGAATGATCTAGAAATTTAACAGTTGTTTTTTAGTAAAAGGTATTATAGAATTAATAATTCAATTTATTCTAGAGTTTTATGTATATTATTCCAGCAGATAAGAAGATTCGCCATGAATATCTTATGGGTAAATGGAAGCATGCTGCTGGAGAATTTGGTAAGATTGGTACAAGATCAAATATAGAAGGTGTACCTAAAGAAGAACAATTATCTATCGACTTAGACAATAAACCAGCTTTTGGTATTATAGATAGGATTTTGCGTTGGGTAGAGCATAAATTTAAGTATTTCTTTCCACGGTACAATTTGTTTCCAGAAGTAGGAACAAAAGAAAGAAAAATTCCAGGGAGTCAAAGTACTGTTAAATATTTTACTTCAGATGAGCAAGCTGAATATACTCTATATTTTGATGAAGAAAATGAAGATGTGAGATTATATGACGTAGAAGGTAAATTATACAATACAAGTGATGAAATCAGTAAAGAAAAAAAAGGGTGTGTAGCTTATGTAATGACTCTTGATAAAAGACTGATAGTTCACAAACATATTAATGTTGGCAAAGATAAAATTGCTATAAGACATTCATCACTTGCTGGAGGAAGAGCGGTCATATATTCTGGTTTAATGAAAATAGAGAATGGTAAGATAACATATATAGACAATAATAGTGGGCATTATAAGCCAAAGGATGCACACCTATGTAAGGCAGTGAAAATTTTAAAAGAAAAAGGCAATATATTTTCAGAAGATGCAAAAGTTACTCATCTTGGTAATTTGCATAGTTTAGCAAGTCAGTTCCCCCTTTTACATAGAATTCCTGCTAAGAAAGAACCAATAGATAAATTTTTAAATAGAATGGAAAAAAAAGGAAAAAACGGACTTAATAAATCAGAGGAACACTTTAATAACGTGAAAGAGTATAATGAACGATATAAGCATTTAATATATCGTGTATCATCTGCATTTTTAGAAAGATGTAACAAAGATCCAGAAATACAAAAAATAATCATCAAACGTTCAACAATGGAAATCTTTGGTAAAAGTTATGATCATATAGATATGAAATCCGAATGTATGAATATAACTTTTGATTATGAACAGTATAGGCATTTAATGTGCTATGAATCATCAGCATGTGAATCTAAATTTTTAGAAAGATTTAACGAAGATTCACAAATAAAAAAAATGACAATTAAACATTCAATAAGAAAAATCATTGGTGCAAGTTATGGCCATAAACCAAAAATTCAATTAGATATGAAATTTGAACATATGAATGTAACTCTTGATAATGAACGAGATTGCAAAAGATTTGCTAATTTAGTATATATCCATAATCATTTTCTTTCTATGGATGCCAGAAGAATAAAACATGAATCTAAAAAAGAAGCTCAAGATAACTCCACTGACACTACAGAAAATGATAAAAAATATACTATATCTGAAAATAATGAAAAGTATACAGTATCTATAAAAAATAATGATGCTAATAAATTTATCAATAATGTTCTACAAATAAAATTAGATAGTATTGAATCATTAGAAAATCAGGTTGCTCAGGTTAGTATAGGAGTATAAACTCAATAAAGATATTATGAGAGATTTATGTATCTGAAAGCGCATTGGGTATACGGCAAAAAAGTCAATCGTGTAATTAATGCAATAGAAAATTTTGGTTGTAGCATCAGATTTGTAGGTGGATGCATTAGAGACACTCTTTTACAAAGAGAGGTTCATGATATTGATTTAGCCACTAATTTACTCCCTAACCGTATAATTGATGCATTAAAGCTTGATCATATAACAGCCGTTCCTACAGGGATTAAACATGGTACTGTTACAGCGGTATTAGATGGTAAGTCTTTTGAAATTACGACATTAAGACAGGATATTAAATGTGATGGTAGACATGCAGAAGTAAATTTTACAGATGATTGGCAGACTGATGCTTCAAGGCGTGATTTTACGTTTAATGCTCTTTATGCTGATAAACATGGCAATATATATGATTATTTTCATGGTATCGAAGATTTAAAAAACAGACAATTGAATTTTATAGGAAACGCAGAAGATAGAATTAAAGAAGACTATTTGCGTATATTAAGAGCATTTCGTTTCCATGCGGACATATGCATTGGTAATTTAAGTGACGAAATAATAGAAGCATGTAGTAAACACTCTGATATGCTCAAAAAACTCTCAGGAGAGAGAATAAGAGACGAGATCTTTAAATTACTTGAGTCTAAAAATCCAGTCCCTACTTTAAAGATTATGCAAAAATTTGCAATTCTGCAAAAGATTATCCCTGAAGAAGTAAGATGCGAAATTTTATCCACAGATGCGATTAATAGTAGCGACTCAATTGTTAAACTTGCTTTGCTACTTAGTACCATAGAAAATCCTAAATTAGAAATTGGTGAATATGTTAGTAAATTTTTATGTCTATCAAACAAACAAAAAAAGAAATTATTATTTCTATTACATACTAACATTCCTATTGAACTTTCAGAATTAGAGCAGAAGAAGTATTTATGCTTATTTGGCAGAGAGTTATATTGCGATTTAATAAAAGTTCATTTTATCAAAAAAGATAAGGATGTTGATGTTATAAATCGATATATTTCCTTTGCTAACTCATTTTATATACCTTTGTTTCCCATCTCTGGTAAAGATCTAATAAGTATAGGCCATCAACCTGGAAAAAACATGGGGACAACCTTAGCATTACTCAAAAATTATTGGGAAAGTAGCTCTTACAAATTAAAAAAAGATGAATTACTAAGCTATGCTAAAAAGCGTTTGACTTAATCAAAAACCGTAAATTAACAATACCATGCTTATCAATAAAGGAATCAATACTATAATCTTCATGAGCGTAAATATTGATATAATTAAAATGGTAAGCAGTGGAAATTTTAATTTTTCGCGATGTTCAAAAAAGCGTATCAAACCGAATTCTCAGTAGGAAATAAAGTGAGCAATATAGCATTTACCTTTGGCTGAAATAAATGTTTACACTACCTAAATAGTCAAGAGAGCAAATCTCAATAAAAAAACTGCTAAAGAAAAAGCACTTATCAAGATGCTGCCCAAACAACAAAATTTAAGAAGAAGGAAAAAGAGGTACATATTTTGTAAGCATACTATTAACTGAACAATTGTTTTTACGCTCTGTAAGCAATAATAGAACTCTTGCATAACTCATATTCTGTACAGCATAGTAGAACTTGGAGTACTGCAAAAAGAATTCATTTAAGGAAGTAGGAAACCATACTTGTGGCTAATAATTATTTCTGTAACAAAGTATTTGTTACTACAAAGCAATGTTAGACCTCTAGCATAACCATATTAAAGGTTGTAATCACTAGAAAATAATATGAGAGGTGGTAATGAGGTTTGAAAAAATAAGCAGGTTGGA
>NZ_JAZHPY010000049.1:0-8281 GCF_036711655.1 Wolbachia endosymbiont of Pentidionis agamae
TTTAGATCTTCAGAAAGAAGAAAATATCCTCGCTCAAAAACTCGACGATGCTAACCAGAAAGGTAAAGAGGAAGGGAGGATTGAAGGCAAGATTGAAGTTGCAAAAAATTTACTTAAAGCTGGAATACCTGTTGACTTGATAGCTGAATCTACTGGCCTTCCTATAAATGAAATAAAACAACTTTAGAATTTATCTAACGCTCTAATGTTGACTTAAGTTCACACTTAAGTTATTTAAAATACAAGAATTTTGAGAGTTTTAAGAGGTATGAAATTGCTAAAAGGGAAAAAAGGTATCATTACTGGTATGATAAATGATAGGTCTATAGCATATGGTATAGCAAAAACCCTTTTTATGAATGGTGCAGAGCTTGCATTTACATGCCAAAATGACACAATAAAAAAGAAAATTCTACCTATAGCCAAAGAATTTGATGTTAATGAAAAGTTTGTACTAGAGTGTAATGTTGTTGATGAAAAAAGTATAGGTAATCTTTTTGATACGCTGGAGAAAGAATGGGGTAGTTGTGATTTCCTAGTGCATTCAATAGCATTTTCAGATAAAAATGAATTGAGGGGTAGATACATTGATACATCACTAGATAATTTTCTCAATTCCATGCATATTTCGTGCTATTCTTTTACATCTCTTGCAAGAAGAGCTGTAAAAATAATGAATAGTGGAGGTGGTTTATTAACTATGTCATATTATGGTGCAGAAAAGGTTATGCCTAACTACAATGTTATGGGTTTATGTAAAGCTGCATTAGAAGCTAGTGTCAGATATTTGGCATGTGATTTAGGTCCGTCATTAGGAATTAGGGTTAATGCTATTTCTGCTGGTCCTATAAGAACTCTAGCGTCATCTGCAATAGGTGATTTTTATGATATTTTGAAATGGAATCAGGAAAACTCTCCTTTGGGACGTAATACTACTATTGAAGATGTAGGAAAAGCAGCATTATATTTAATAAGTGACCTAAGCAGTGGTACTACTGGAGAAGTCTTGCATGTAGACTCAGGGTATAATATAGTAGGAATGAGAGCGATTCAAGCTAAAGTCCAAGCAACTTAGGCAATAATGCAAACAAAATTTATAAGGTAGTTTTATTATGAAAAGGACAAAAATACTCAATATTTTCCTTTTATCGATCTAGAAGTAAGATGCAATCCTGCAAAGCCTTATTATCGCTTACTTTAATTTCATTACTGCTAATTATATTTTATACTGCATCTATTGAAGGTAATAACCTTGCTTTTAACTTATTGAATACAGAAATAACAAGCTTAGATTTATCTATTTATAGAATGGTAAGTTATCTTTTATTTATTTCATTTCTTATAGTCTTATCTCTTAAAAATCTAACGTTTTTTGAAACTTTTTCTCTTGGCTTTTATACTATAAGTTCGATTGCTGCAATCTTGTCTAAAAAAATTATTTTAATGGTCGTATTTTTTGAATTAATGGTATTTAGTGCATTCTTAATTCTTTCTAAGAATAAAGAACCTGCTGTTAGATATGTTTGTACACATCTTTTTGCTGGAATGATTTTGCTTGTAGGTGCTGCTTATTCAGAATTTGGAGGCTCATCAAGTTTAATTATGATAGGCTTATTAATAAATTGTGCATGTTTTCCTTTCTCTTTCTGGGTTGTGGATGCTTACCCAGCTGCATCACCATACAGTGTGATTTACCTTTCAATATTTACAACTAAAATTTCATTTTTGGCTATGCTTGTTCATACGGAGGCCTTGTTGTCAGAATATTCTAAAGTATTAATGTTTTTTGGTTTTGCTACTGCAGTTTACGCGATTATATTTGCGTCTCTTGAAAAACATATTCATAGATTTTTATGTTATAACGTTGTTGGACAAATGGGATTGTTGATTCTAGTTGGAGGATTGCTCAGCTTATCAGAAAATAGAATTTCTTGCATCACCGTGCAAATCATTGCTTCTGTTACCTATCAATCTTTACTCTTCTTTGTCGCTAATGCAGTAATTATCAGAGTAAAAGCTACTAATTTTGATAGTATAGGTGGTTTGTTTAAGTATATGCCAATTGAAGCTATATGTTCACTTGTTGCAATATGTTCAATGGCTGCATTTCCAGGAACTATAGGTTTTATCAGCAAATCATACGCAATTGCAAGTGTTACTGAGAAAAATGCTACTACCGGATTATACTTAATCTTATTTAAAATTTTAAACTTTTTATTTTATTCTAGCGTAGGATTAAAATTTTTTTATTATATATTCATAGCTAAAAGTAAACTAAGGATATCACTTGCACGGAGAAGCAAATATTCTTACTTACCAATGATCATTTTATCTTTTATATGTCTTGCTGCTGGTTATCCTTACCTTTTTAATAAATATTCAATATATAATCTAGAGAACGTACTGTCTCAACTTAGTTTATTATTCTGTACTACATTATTGTTTATACTTTTACGCCAGATATTTTTACCAAGAGTAAATTTTAGGATGGATATTGATTGGATATTTAGAATGTTTATTTCTTATTTTGCGGTTCTACTTGAAAAGCTGATTTCTTATACTAAGAAAATAGTAATAGCTACATTGCAGAGCTTGACTAAGCTACTTGTTACTTCATACTCTAAGAATATAATTAAGTGCAAAAAGGTATTTAATTACAATTCAGTAAGTTTTGCATCGATTTTTTCATTATTTATAATGAGTATTTTTTTAATATTAATATGTTTAAGTCATTAACTAATAGTTTAAATTCAATATTTAATAAATTAAAATCTCAGTCATTCATTTCTGAAGATGATTTTAATCGTAGTATGCGGGAAATTCGCTTGGCATTAATAGAAGCAGATGTTGCTCTTGGAGTAGCAAAAGATTTTATTACTAGCATAAAAGACAAAGCGATTGGTGAGAAAGTCATAAAAAGTGTTTCTCCTGCACAGATGATAGTTAAAATTGTACAAGACAATTTAGTTTCAATTTTAGGTTCAGAAAAAAGTGACTTAAATATTAATGTCAAACCTCCTGCTGTAATTATGATGGTTGGCCTGCAGGGTGCAGGTAAAACAACTACCTCTGGAAAACTTGCACTAAAATTAAAAAGGCAAAAGAAAAAAACTATGCTCGCCTCTCTTGATATATATAGGCCAGCAGCACAAAAACAACTTGAAATGTTAGGAAAGCAAATAGATATACATACTTTGCCGATAGTATCAAACGAAAAAACCATTGAAATAGCACGTAGAAGTCTAAGTACAGCAAAAAATGATGGATATGATGTCCTAATATTAGATACTGCTGGTAGGCTTCATATTGATCAGGATATGATGGATGAGCTAAAAACCATTAAAGAATTAGTCTCTCCTTCAGAGATAATTCTTGTGGCGGATTCTATGGTTGGTCAAGATGCAGCTAATACTGCCAAGATTTTTAATGAGAAAATAGGAATAACTGGGATTATTTTGACACGTGTGGATGGTGATTCACGCGGTGGAGCTGCTCTTTCAATGAAAATGGTGACTGGGTGCCCAATAAAATTTCTTGCGTGTGGTGAAAAATTAAGTGATTTAGATGACTTTCACCCAAGTAGAATCGCTCAAAGGATACTTAATATGGGTGATGTTGTTTCTTTAGTAGAGAAAGCTGCAGAAATTATTGGACAAGAGGAAATTGATAAATTACAACAAAAGGTAAAAAAAGGTAGGTTTGATTTAAATGATCTAGCAGAGCAACTTAAAACTCTTAATAAAATGGGTGGACTAAGAGGAATTATGAAATTTATTCCTGGTGTTGGTAGTGCGTTAAAAAAACAAGGTGGTTTTGATGACAGCAAAGTTAAAAAATATATAGCTATCATTAATTCAATGACACCAAAAGAAAGGCAATATCCTAGTATTCTCAATGGAAAAAGAAGGTTAAGAATTGCAAAAGGTTCAGGAACTAGTGTGGTAGATATAAATTTATTGATAAAGCAGTATAGCCAAATGAATTCATTGGTAAGTAAGTTTAGTAAAGTTGACCATGGTAAACTTAAAGAATCAGATTTAATTGAAATGTTAAATAAAAAAGGTAAATTTTAGCTCTAGTATTTTATAATAGATGTAGCCTCACTATTCACATTTACAATACTACACAACAACTTCTGTGCTCTTCTACAATATTAATATCTGAAATCTGACTTCCCACTTTTTCTTCTTTTATTTTGTCTTCTTCTTCTTTTATTTTCTCATTCAAAACACGAGCGAGCGCTGTTTGAAGAAGCATTGGGGGAGTAAGCTTTGAATTATTATAATTAATTACCTGATTGTTAACATTAGGAAGCAGATCTTTTAATTTAAGTTTAAACCCATTGTATGTGTTGTAGGCTAGATCAAGATAGTCAAGTGTAAGTCTACTGTACTTATTCTTGTCTTCTAGGTCAAGATAATCAAAAGATCTTTTATGCTTAACTTTGTCTTCCAGATTAAGATAGTCAAGCGTAGTTTTACACTTATGTTCTAAATCACTACAACCAACTATCACTGATACATCAGAAACAGAATGTAAAAGCCTGTTAATTTCTGAAAAAACAAATTCAACCAATTGATCGTAAGACATCATATATTTTAAGTTTTTACTATGAAGTTTAGATAACAGCTTAATTAAAGGTTTATTATTACGAATAAAAATGAAATGTTTTCTATCTTCTAAATATTGTATTTTTAACAATTCATTTCCTTCTATGAATTCTTTATTTTTCTTAAATCCATCGTTATTAGTAGTATTTGGATGAAAATTTTCTGATTTTATAATATAATGTATTAATAAGTTTTTAATTTTTGAGCTTTCAGTGTGAGTCAGAGGAGTATGTCCATGCTTATCAATTGCATTAATATTAGCTTCTTTATCTATCAAATATTTTGTTATCCAATATTTACCACTTAAAGTAGCAAAATGCAAAGGAGTTTGTCCATTTTTATCTGCTTTATTTATGTCTGCTTTAGCTCGTATTAAAGCTCTTACTATATTAGTGTTACCAAGTACAATAGCAAAATGCAAAGGAGTCCATTCATTCTCAGTAGTTACGTTGAGATCAACATTATCTTCTTTTGTTAAGGCTATTAATATATTGGTATGATTCCATACAGCAGCAAAGTGTAGTAACGCTCCTATAGAACATACTATACTATCAGTCTGAAATAAATGATTTACGTCAAAATCAACTTCCTGCCACCTATCATATTCAGTTTTACCTTTTCTTTTTAATTTTGCTTTTAGTGTTTTTATTATTTTATCCTTGCTTAAATTTTTCTTTTTATTAAGAGAATCTAATATTAATTTCAATTGGTAGTGTTCCATAATTTACTCTTTAGTGTGATCAATATTTTAATTATTAAATAAAATAATTAAAAAGTCAATTTTTTTTATTAAAAGTAAATTATAAACTTATTATCTTATTAAGATATATAACTAACATATAATTTCTAATAAATAAAAGTACGGTGCAAGAAATTTAAATTACAAATAAAAAGTTTGCCGCTAAACGCTTCAGGCGCTCATCATAGAAGTATTAATTTACTGATAGAGAAATAAAGTAAAAATATGGTTGCAAGAACTGCCACCTACATTTATTGTATTATACAGCCTTTGTGCTCTCCTGCAATTTGAACATCTGAAATTTTAGTTTCAATAACATTCTCCATAACAGCAGAAACAGATGCTTGAAGTGATTCATCATTCTTTTTAAGAAGATACTTTTCTCTACTTTGTGAGTAGATATCTTTTAACGATTTGTTACTACCTATGAGTTCCTTATCTTGCTTAAATGCAAGATGCTCAGTAACATCAAGTTTAAAAATTTCTAATTCTGCAATACGATCTACTAACAGCCGTTTAATTTCTCTACTACCGTCATCTGTATATTGCATAATATAAGATAAAGGGGTACGACCATAAGCGTCCAATTCATGGATGTCATACACATGATTTATTAAAGACTTTACAATTTCTGGATGCCTCTTCATAACAGCTTGATAAAAAGGACTGAAACCTAAGGAGTTATTAATATTAACATCTGCATTATTCTCTATTAAAATTTTTACAGCATTTTTTCTCTCGTACAAAACAGCCAAAAATAAAGGAGTGCTACTGTTATGATCTAATATGTTAACGTTTACATTGTTTTGTATTAAAGTATCCATTATATTAGTGAACTCATATATAGCAGCAAGGTGCAACAAGGAACGTTTAAAATGATTTGATTGAAATAAATGATTCAGATCAAATCTAGCCTCCTCCCACTGATCATACAATACTTTATATTCTTTTTTTAATTGTACTTCTTTTTGTTTTTTTAATAGTTCTTGAAATTTTCCAACAAATTTTTCAACTATATTATCTTTATTAAAGCTTTTATCCTTATTCAGAGTATGCAGTATGAATCTTAATATTGGAAATTCATTTTCAGTGCATACTGATTTTCGTTCTTTTTCTCTTTTGCTAATTTCTGCGTTTATTTCTTCTAAAATCTCTTTTATCTTTGTAAAACCTTCTTTCTCAGCAATACCAAACAAGGAAAAGAAGTTTGACGTGTTAGCAGTTTTAAAATAATGATTAGTACTAAATCCAACTTTCTTCCACGTTTTATACAGTGCTTTGTTTTCTTCTTTTAATCGTCCTTTTATTTTTTCAACCATATTATCTTTATTTAGGTTTTTATCATTATTAAGATCACACAGTATGTATTCTAGTATTTTGTATTCTATATCCTCTTCTAATTGAAAATTTATTCTTTCTTTTAAAACTTTTTCTACATTGGTAAATTGTACTTGACTAGCAATGTTCCACAAGGAAAAGTGTCTGTGATCTGCTAATTCAAAATTGTGATTCACATTAGATCCAGCTTTCTTCCACTGCTCACACAATACTTTGTCTGCTTTTTCTAATTGTTCTTCAAGTTTTTCAACTATATTATATTTATTTAAGTCTCCGTCCTTATCAAGATTATCCAGTATATCTTTTAATGTTTGGTAGAAATCTTTTTGATCATGCATAAATTACCCCTCTAGTACAGTTAATAGTATAATACAATAGTAACAAAAGTTAAATCTAATATCAAGTAATAAATCCGTTAGTCATGAAAAAAATTCTAAATTATGCTTGACAGATTGCTGATTAAAGTATATTATAAGAATAATTTCTTTTAGAATCGTTTCTGGTTCTAATCCAATCTTAAAAAATTTTTAAGTCTTGTTGCAATTCTGCAGCAAATTTCAATTTTAACAATTCAATTTAGGAGGCTATTATATCACTTACAGATATTACTCATCGTATTAACGAACTCGCTTCATCATGGGAGCAGTTTAAATTTATCAATGATCGTAGATTAAAAGAAATCGAAAATAAAGGATATGCTGATTCTGCAACAATAGAGCAATTACAGAAAATAAATAACACTGTTTCTGATTGCAAAGAACGGATTAATTTACTGGAAACTGTAGCTCAGAGGCCTGAAATAAGCAGTTTAGATTTAACAGATAAGTATTTTGCTAATTATCTGCGTAAAGGCATAACTGAGGGACTGCATGAAAAATCCTTGAGTTCAGAGAATGATACTAGTGGAGGATACCTTGTTGCTCCACATATTTTAAAACGCATACATAAGAATATTAATGATTTATTACCCATGAGGCAGATATGCTCTCACCAAAAAATTTCAACTGAAGCCTTAGACTATATTATAGAAGGCAATAGTAAGGCATTCGCTGGTTGGAGTGGTGATATAACAGATGCAGGTGATCCTAGATATAATTTTATGGAAAATACTAGTACACCAAAAATAAATAAGATTAGCATCACAACATATGAGTTATACGCTCAACCACAGATCACACAAAAATTACTTGATGATGCATTTGTTGACGTTGAGAGTTGGTTAGTGGAAAAGATTGTTGAAACTTTTAGCACAAAAGAGAGTGAGGCCTTTATTAAAGGTAATGGAAACGTGCAGCCTAAGGGCATACTGTCCTACAAAGATGGAAAAGAATACGACGAAATAGAGCAAATTAAAACTGAGAAACTTGATAGTGATTCTCTAATAATCCTATTGCACATATTACAACACTAATGTAGATAACATTGCTGTATTTTTTCATCCTATTATCAGCTATTTTCCTCTCTCTCTAAGTAATAGCTTTATTAACTTTTTATCATTTAATCTTATTGCATGTTGAAAAACATCTGTGGCATCTGCTTCTTTTGCAAGCAGCAGTTTTACTATATGAGAGTGATTGTTTTTTGCTGCAAGATA
>NZ_JAZHPY010000004.1:0-25243 GCF_036711655.1 Wolbachia endosymbiont of Pentidionis agamae
CTTTAAGAAAAAAAATCGTTAGATTCGAAAGTTTACTTGAAAGAATACTGCTGTCTTTAGGTAGAACAGTAGATAGAATTATACTAGATATAAAACCGAAAATTAAAGCTTGAAAGTTTGAAATCAGTGTTGGTACCTTGAATGACCACAAAGGGACAACACCCTCTTTATATTGCTCAATGCTTGATATACTCGGGATATTATGAATCACAAAATATCCCGTAAAATAAGCTGTTAAACTTGATACAAGGTTTGATAGAAAAATTGCTATAACAAGCAATAACATGAATTTGATAGCTGAATTCTTCAAATTATTGACGCTACTAAATACCAAAGAAAAAATAATAAAGGGCATTATAAATAATAAAATTTCTTTAATACTAATACTAATAGAATATAGGAAGCTTTTTGCTTCTATAGGAATTAAATGACCGAAGAATATTACAGAAACGATTGTGATTATGAGGATTAATAATTGTAACATGAACAATACTCAATAAAAAGCGCACCCTGAGCGATTCGAACGCCCGACCTTTTGATCCGTAGTCAAATGCTCTATCCAGCTGAGCTAAGGGTGCTTCATTGATTTTAACTTTATCAAATTTTGATATTCATTCAATTTCTATTTTTCAGCTACATGAGAGATATGATAATTTTCATTGCATTAAATATCTTAATATAATACAATTAAAAGGCTATGGATATAAGTAGTATAGGGGATACATAGTTAATAAAACTGTATGCCCTATAATTAATGAAATAAGGAGTTATAAATGCAATATAAATTTGAACAAAAACAAGAACTAAAAGGTAATATTAAGTGGTTTAGCTCAGTAAAAGGTTACGGGTTTATAAAGCCAGGTGGAGGTGGTGATGATATTTTTTTTCATGCAACTGGTTTAGAGTCTTCTATAAAATCTTCTGATGAAATAGATGGTAATAAAGGTGTTAACAAAAGAGTAAGCTACTCTGTAAAGGATGATAAGAAAAAAGGCAGAAAATTTGCTGAAAATATAAAATTATTAGATGATAATGATTAAGGTTTTCGTTATTAAAAAATAAAATAAGCATTAAGCTCTTTATCAACAAAATAGTTTAATTTTTACTTTTTAAAGTAAGTGATTGGAGTCCTTTTTAAGGTGAGGTTTTTACTTGATGTTCTTCTATAGGACGTTGTAAATGATTCTCACCTTAAATATGTGTATTTATAAAAAACCAAAAAATATTTAGTAAGGTTTTTTATAGGTATTTATCACTTCATTATTATGCTTTTAAGTTTGTCATTTTATGCTGATTTTTTACCAATTTTGAAAGAACTATAATGAAAAATGTATTTGTACAAAAAAAATATTAGCACCATTTTTCAAAACCTTATCCCCTAAAGCTTTCTATCATTTGACTCACAAAAAACTTAAGAAAAATTAGGTAATTAAAAATTATAAAAATATTAATTATAGATAACTATTCAAAATTTCCTGCAAGAGAGTTATAAATTTCCATTTTATCGTTTTTTATTAAAATTTCTATTTTTGCATTAGAATTTAAAAAAGATTGAATGAATTGACCAAAAAAATTGTTTCTCCATCCTTTAAATAAAGAGCTAGTTTTATTATGCACTGACTCTTTTATTTCCTCTTTAGATGCAATAAGTTTGTTTGATATGTTATGATTTTTACATTTATTATGTAAATAAATTGAAAGTACATCAAAAATAGATTGATCATCAATGTTAGTTGTTAATACTCTTCTCTCTTCTACAATATTTTTATTGCTATTGAAAATATTAATATATTCTAACAAATCTTCTTCTTGAATGGTTTTTGCGTATTTTTTTAGGCTACATAGCATTTCATCAGCATAATCTACGCGTTTTTCAGAAAGAATTTTAACAACCGAATCATTTATGATTCTATTTCTATTAACATTATAATTTTGTGCCAAAGTCTCTTGCCATTCACTAATGGTCTTGATAAGAAACATATCATAACCTTGCTGACTAACTTTGAATCTTTTCCATGCATTTTTTGGACTATAAATATACCTATCTGTATTACTTAATTCTTCCATTTCTTCTAAAAACCAATCTAGCCTACACCTTTCTATGAGTTTATCATAAAGAATATGATATAAATCATATAGATGGGTAACATCATTTATAGCATAATTTAATTGCTCCTCGGAAAGTGGACGTTTTGACCAATCTGAAGTTTTAGTTTTTTTTTTATCTAGTGTAACATTTTTAAACTGTTCCACTAATTTTGCATAACCAATGAAATCATGATAATAATAACAAAGCATAGCAGCAATTTGTGTATCAAATATTGGTTTTGGAGCATCTTTAAATACAGTTAATAAGGATTCTATATCTTGCCTACAGCCATGAAATACTTTGATTATTTGTGTATCACTTAATATCTTTCCCATTGCAGACAAGTTTATTTCTGGTGCCAACGCATCTACAATAAAGTTTTTATTTATTCCATACGAAACTTGAATAAGAGATAATATCGGATAATAAGTTTTTCCATTTCTTGTAAACTCAGTATCTACAGCGACAAACTTTGGTTCTGCTTCCATTAATGATTTGCAAGCATTTTCTAATTCAGAAGTTGTACTAATAAACATGGAAAATTTTGTTTTTATCATGGATACCATATTTTTACAAGCCAGTAGATTAGAAGATATTTAAAGTGTATTCAAATTTCTTTCTTAGAATAGGCTTTCTAAGAAAGATTGTGCAGGAAAGTTTATGATATATTAATCAATACACTATATAAGATACCTATAATTACTTTTTCATTAAGGAGATACGTTATGAGCAACAGTAATCAAGAATTACTAAATAAAAAATTATTTTCACTAATCTTTACTCCTAATAAAGAAAATTTCAATGCTGATTCACATGATATGGATCTACCAGATTGTGTTTACGAAGAAGCTTTGTCAGAAACACTAAAAACTGCAGGACTGTCTATTGACTCAAAAACACTTGAAGAGTTAATAGATCTAGGGTATGTACTCAGCACATCTGAAGGAATAAGTGATGCCACAAAGTTTGCTTACCATGAGTTATTAGCTTGCAAGTTATTAACTCAAGAAGAGAAACAAGTAATGGCAATGGAGAAATTAATTGATAAAGGAGCTGATGTTAATGCTTTTTATGGTGCATCTACAGAATATCCACAAGGATACTGTAAACAAACACCTTTACATAGGGTATTTATAGATGGAAATGGAAGTGAAAAAATGGTAGAGCTGCTAATTGAGAAAGGCGCCAATGTCAATGCTAAAGATTGCATGGGAAGAGTGTCTTTACATTATGCTGCTGAACAAGAAGACAAAGAAGCAATAAAATTTCTTGTAAAGAATTGTGCTGATCTTTCTATAAAAGAGGAATCGGGTTATACACCTCTAGATGTGGCACTAGGATATACGTCTAATGGAGAACACATTGAATACAAAAATAAAGATATATGTAAGGTAATAAAAGAAGCTATTTCTGAAAGACCACAAGAATGCAACCAAGATATGTCTTACGTAAATGATCAATTAGCTTATTGTCTTCAGCATGATCATTTGCCTAATGATGATGGCCTTCTTTAAAAAGATAGTGTAATTATGGGGATTATATTCCCTAAAATCTCTTTTCTTTAGAATATAAACCATGCTTTTCTTTTATAAAAGTTTGATAACATTCAGTACTATTTTAACCACAATTAACTAAGGGTAATTCCTATGATACTTCTTTTTTATATATGATCGTCTCCATTTTTTAAAATAATAATTTGGGAACTCTTTGGCAGTATCCGTCATTGACAACCACTCCTTGGGACGCATAACTACTGCGCAAAAACCATATCCAATGAATGTTAATAGTTCTTTCCTAGAGCTATTAACATCACCTGTTGAAAAATTAATTTGCTATCCAGATCATTTGATTTACAAGCAACTTCCAAATTTATCAAGTTACTCAAAATGACTTGTACTTCTGATGTTTTCAATTTGTCCAAATGATTTTTAAAGTTTTGCAACTGTCTAAAAAATATTGGTGGGTTTAGCTGGTTAATTGCGGCATCTCTACTGACTCCATCTTGCATGGATAGCATAACATTTAAAAGAAGTAGGAAATAATTTGATAAGATACGGATTAGCGCTATGGGTGAAAAGTTTTCATACAGTATTAATACATCAGAAACTTTGATAAAGTTAATTACATCCTTAACAGCTACAGCGCAGCATAGATCATCAAGTGTTTTATAACTCCAATTTGTATCACCATATAAAAATGCATCTATGTCACTAAGTTCAATATTTTTTTTCTCTCCCAAGTATAAAATGAGCTTTTCAAGCTCTGAATATATGGAAGCTCTATTATTATTAAAATAAGACTGCAAATAATTCATAGCTTCACTTGTAAAGTGAACATTACTCTCTCTTAAATAGCTAGAAATTACATCGCAAAGATTTTCATTATTATCTTTATAACACGGAATAAGCCCAAAGATCTTTGAGTTTTCAATATAATATTTAGTTTTAGATTGTGATGTTAATTCATGAGAGAGCATTATAACATAATGCTCTCCTATATTATTTTCTAATACTTTCCTCAGCTCTTGAGAAATATTATTCTCTACATTTATTAACTTAATCAATTTCTTACTATTAAACATTGAAATATTTGATAACTCCAGAAACAGGTGACCTGGAGTTTTATTGGCTAGTGAAAAATCCATCTCATGAACCTGATATTCACGCAAACTTGCAACTATTTTTTTGCTATAGAAATCAATCTTATTACTATCATTACCATAAATCAATACACCTCTAAAAACAGCTGGCTTTTCTAAAAAGCTTTTTAGCTCAGATTTAGTGATTCTCATGAGAATTATATTAGTCTTTCTCCTTCATTACTTTTAAGAGGCTCAGCGCAGACATTTGAAGTTTTTGTATCTTGATGTTCATTCTTAGAAGATTTTTTTTCTGAATAATAATTATATAAAGCACATAATACAACTGTCAGTATAGCAGCAACAACCAAAGATAACGCTACCATCCATAATGCATTATTAACTAGAATTGTAATAGCTGCTGCAGCTAACAATGCTCCTGCTAGGCCATATGCAATTTTTTGTCCATTAGGTTTTTTAGATTCACCAAGTTCCTTGGGTACATTATTTGACTGAGATGTTTTGGCATTACCGTTAGTAGTAGGTTGTACAACATGACTTTGCTTGCTAGATGTTTGCTTTGGCTCTGCTAAATGTTGAACACCTGTGACTTTGGGTGCTTGAACCTCTAGAGTTTTACGCTCCTCCTCATCTTCATATTGAGACTCACTTGTATTATTATCTTGTACAATTACATTACCTACTAATTCTTCCACTATAATGGTAACTTCCTCACCTTCTTTAAGTGCCTCAGATATATGTTGTTCAATATATTCTGCAATATCCTTGTTGCTATTTTTACTAGCACATTGCAAGGCATCTTTCCAAGCATAATCATCCCTTTCAACAAGCTCTTTTTCACCAATATATTTTACAATATCAAATTTGCCATTTTTAGCAGCATATTGTAAGGCATTTTTCCAAGCATAATCATTCTTTTCAACAAGCTCTTTTTCACTAATATATTTTACAATACCCAACTTGCCAATTTTAGCAGCATTAAGTAAATGTGTTTCAACATCCACACCTTCACCAAGTAACCACTCGAATTTTTTAACATCTTCATTAGTTACTTCTTCAGTTACTTCTTCTCTTAATTGATTACCTAATGCATTTTGCTTTTCTTCATCTTTAGACCCATTATTAGATGTATTATCAACTTGTACAACCACATAACCTAATACGTTTTCAAGTGTATCTTTAATATCATTACCAACTTCCCCACTAGGTAATTCTGATACACTTACATTGTCGAATGATGAATTAGAAGATCGAGGTGAATTACTGCTAGCTCCTTCTACAACTTCAGGTGAACTAGTAGACTGAGGCGACCCTTGCTCACTCATTGTCTCTATAGATCGCGAATCAGGTGAATTTGTAGATTCATGTAAATGTGGATTACTATTAGTATGTCCTTCTTCATCAATTAGACTAGGGTATTTTGTACTTACTGAATCTGTGCTTTGAGTCATTTTATTGTCAGAACCATGCATAATACAACTCACTTATTTATAAATAAAATACATTTTAATTATATACTAAACATTAAATACTGTAAAGCAATAACTTCATTTTATATTTCGAAAATTATTATATTTCTAAAATCAGCCTACTTGGATCTTCTATGAAATTTTTAATTTTTACTAAAAAAGTTACTGCACCTTTGCCATCAATTAGTCTATGATCATACGACAAAGCGACATACATCATAGGTCTTATTTCTATGGAATTACCTACTGCAACAGGTCTATTTTGTATTGAGTGCATGCCGAGTATCCCAGATTGAGGAGGGTTTATTATCGGTGTTGAGAAAAGTGAGCCGTACACTCCTCCATTTGAAATAGTAAATGTTGCACCTTCCATTTCAGATACTTGTAATTTGCTATCACGAGCCTTTATACTCAAGCTAACTAAAGCTGCCTCTATTTCAGCAAATGACATGCTATCTGCGTTACGAACAACTGGCACAACAAGACCTTTATCAGTTCCAACAGCAACTCCTATATCATAATAGTTCTTATATACGATCTCATTACCAGAAATTTCAGCATTAACTTCAGGAATTTCTTTTAATGCTTGAATTGCTGCTTTTATAAAAAATGACATAAAACCTAGTTTTATTTTATGTTTCTTTTCAAAAATTTCTTTGTATCTTGCTCTCAAATCCATAACATTTTTCATATCAATTTCATTGAATGTAGTAAGGATTGCTGCAGTATTTTGAGATTCTTTTAAGCGAGCAGCTATAACCTGTCTTACTCTGCTCATTTTAACTCTGCTCTCCCTTTGACTTACCTTCATCTCAGATAATCCAGTTTTTTTCATAGACTCATTCTGCTTCACCCCGTCCATATAGCCTATCACATCTGCTTTTGTTATTCTGTCTCCCAACCCACTTCCTTTAATATTTTCTGGATTAATTGAATTTTCTTGCATGATTTTTTGAGCTGATGGCGCATCATTTTTACCTAAAACTGGTTGCTCTTCTTTATCATCAGAAACTTTTTCTTCACTACTTTCTACAGAAAGTTTTGCCAACAACTGCCCTGGACTGATTGTTTCGTCTTCTTTGATGCAAAATTCGGTAATAATACCACTAGCCTCAGCAGTAAGCTCGAGTGCAGCTTTATCAGTTTCAATTTCAAATATTAGATCATCAACTTTAACTCTTTCACCAACATTTTTTTTAATTTTTATTATCCCTTCTGTAACTGACTCACCACCAAGAGTATTCGGTGCTCTTATTTCTATAATTTTGCCCATAAAACAACCTAGATTAAAAGTTTTTGAATTATATACACAAAACATAATTTAATAAAAGAATAAACTTATGCTAGAAGTTTGACTGTATAGATTTTTAAATTATTTTCTCCTAGCTTTAAATTTCTATAGATTTAGTATGCTTTTTAAATGATGATTCATCTTCTTACGAGAGTATTCGTGATATTGGTAATGAATATGCTCGAGCCGTGGAAAGAGTATATGACGCAGAATATGGGTGTTTGCATTCAATAGAATACGATTTGCTTCCATATGAATATGATAGGATGCTCTCAGCACCACTTTATAATTATACGATGAATATCGTAATCGATCTGTCAAAGAAACTTATCTTATAAGTATAGCATAACGAGTTTTGGAAACAGCAACTTTATAAAGATTATTAAAGACTCTCTTAAAAAATTAGTTAATCTTGATAAATTTAAAGGAAAGATAAAAGATAAGAGCCATTATACTACTGTAATGCCAGTTAATAGTAGAAAAGCTGAAGTACTTTGCTTAGATGACAACTGCTTTTCGATAAAAGCATAAATAAATATTTATTTCTTGATAATAGATTGGGGTAAGGACAACACCGTAAGTGTTGAAAGTGTAAACTTAACATAAAGTGATAAACTGGTCCCTCCATTTCCTTCCAATAAGAGCTCTTTTAACATCATTTTATATTTATGGGCGAGTGACCGGATTTGAACCGGCGACATCCAGTACCACAAACTGGCGCTCTGCCAACTGAGCTACACCCGCCAGAATTTTAAATTTTTATCATGCTTTTTTAAATAGTCAAGGTTTGTTATTTTGCAATGCTTATTTTTTGTCAGACTCTTGATTATTTTTCATAAAAGACTCAAATTCATCTCGAGTAATAAAATGCTTATTCAAATAATTTAGAACAGAATTTTTTAGCTTTTTTCTGCCACTATTAGTTACACTTAATAAAATATTAGATAAGGAGCACATAAGACGGCTAGCATCGTGAAGTAATACTTTCATTACGTATCTAGATTTAACTTGATGAAAAAAAACAATATACTTATATTAAATTTTATCGTTAAATGCTACCTAAAATATGGGTATAAGGAAAAAGTTTCTTACGCTTCTAAAGTCTAGACATATCCATGTTAGGATTAAAAGAAAAAATCAAAAAAATAAGGTGCTACGTTTTTTCTCTTGTATAGCACTAATCATCTCACTTGGATCTCCTATATGCATATTACTAAGTATATTGGTAAATTCTTACAGTGCTTTAACAGTAACAAAAATTTTACTACCTATTTATGTTACAGAGGATAATATTACCTTAAGTAATGAAATATATGACTTACGAGATTTACGAAATGAATACATAGAACTAATAAATAATTCAATAAAGCAAACATTACCTCAAACTGATCTAAAAAATTATAATGAAGTTTTAAACCGTAACGCCTATAAAGAACTAAAAAGTTCCCTGAACAAGGGCGTTAAGCCAGGTAAACATGAGTTTTGGTTTACTGCATCAAGTATTATTAACTCAATAAATAAAGGTAAAACTTCAGATCCTTACTACAATACACTTTTTGAGTCATTGAAAAAAAATGGTAGAGTAAAAAAATTCTTTAATAAGTCTTTGTTTTCAAAATCAGATTCTAGTGAACCTGAAAATGCAGGAATTCTTGGGGCATTGGTGGGTTCATTAATAACAATCACTGTATGTTTGATGATAGCATTACCAATAGGAGTGATGAGCGGTATATTTCTTAGTGAGTTTATGTCAAAAAATAGTCTTCTTACTAGTATTATAGAGATTAGTATTAATAACCTTGCTGCTGTTCCATCAATAATATTTGGTGTAGTGGGCCTCGCTTTATATCTTGGTATTTTTGGACTTCCACGTTCTTCACCACTGGTTGGTGGTATGACCTTAGCATTGATGGTTTTACCAAATATTATAATTACAACAAAAAATGCCTTTGCAAGCGTACCAATAATCATTAAAGATGCAGCATTTGCCATTGGAGCATCAAATATAAAGGTAATATTAGATCATTCTTTACCAATTGCTATTCCAAGAATCATTCACGGTACTATACTTGGAATAGCAAGAGTATTAGGAGAATCATCACCATTACTTATGATAGGTATGGTTGCATTTATAGTTGATATACCAAAATCTTTTCTTGACCCAGCAACAGTTTTACCGGTACAAATATACATATGGTCTAATAGTCCAGAAATTGCATCTACAGAGCTTGCTGCAATAGCTATTATTGCTTTATTGCTTATATTATTCACGTTGAACCTTATAGCCAATTTTGTGAAAAGAAAGTTTGAATCATTGAATTTTAGTTAATT
Source organism: Wolbachia endosymbiont of Pentidionis agamae (assembly GCF_036711655.1). Lineage (NCBI taxonomy): Bacteria > Pseudomonadati > Pseudomonadota > Alphaproteobacteria > Rickettsiales > Anaplasmataceae > Wolbachia > Wolbachia endosymbiont of Pentidionis agamae. The sequence goes on from NZ_JAZHPY010000004.1 coordinate 9,780, forward strand.
ATGGAAATAATGGTATTGTCTGGTTATGGATTAAATTGCGAAAAAGAAACTGCATTTGCATTTATGGAGTGCAGCAAAAAGCTTAAAATGTCTAATATAAAAGTGCAAGTTTTGCATATAAATGAAATAATAAGTGAACCTAGTAAACTAAGTACATGCAATATTCTTGCAATTCCTGGTGGCTTTTCTTATGGCGACCATACTGGTTCTGGCAATGCTTTTTCTTTGCGTATTAAAAATAATTTATGGGATGAATTTCAAAATTTCTTATCTCAGGATAAGCTTATCATAGGAATATGTAATGGTTGTCAGATACTAGTTAGATTGTTGCCAGAATTTTCTGATTTAACGTTAATCAGCAATGATATTGGCTATTATCAGTGCAGATGGGTAAAAGTCAAAGCTAATCCAAAAAGTAATTCTGTTTGGTTAAACGGTTTGGATGAATTGAGTATTCCTATTGCTCATGGAGAAGGAAAGTTTATGATGAATGAGAATACTTTGAATTCATTGATTACGCATAACACTATAGCAATGCGTTACACTAAAGAAGACAATGAGTACAATACGCAATATAATCCAAGTGGATCAATTTATGATATTGCAGCTTTATCAGACAAAAGCGGGAAGGTTTTAGCTATAATGCCTCATCCTGAAAGAGCAATATTTTTTACTCAAAAGGATGATTGGCCACTTACTAAAGAAAAATACAAAAGATCTGGTATGCCTCTACCAAAGTATGGTGATGGGATGCTAATTTTTGAAAATGCTCTCAGATATTTTAGTATTTAGGTGATAGCTTTATAATAAAAAATAGCAGTAGTCACAGTTATAACTGTGACTACATAAACTACTAAAGCCTTTTTGATAGATTAATAATAGGATCTATACTAATACTGTGTAAAAAGTTTTCTACATTATTGGATGCTTTGCATGCAAGGCTTTTTGCGCTATCAACTACTCTGTCTCCAAAATGTCCTATATTATCAGATGCCCTATGCACAAAATTTCCTACGTTATCAGACACTCTGTGTAAAGAGTTTCTTACATTATTAAGCGCTCTTAATCCAACTGATTTATTAGAGGTAGAAGTCCCATTTAATTTATCCTGGCTTTCCTGACATAAATTCTCCTGTTGTTTAACACTGGCAGCAGAACTATTATTAATATATCCAAGCAGACCTCCATGAGAATTATATACGGGTTTTTGCTCACTGTTATTTTCAGTACTTTCAGCATGTTTTCCAGTTATATCATATCTGTTCCTATTGATAAAAAAGCCCTTAACTCTCTGCCATAAACCAGAATTTTCTGAATTTTGTGTTGGAGTTAAGCTAGTATCTCTATCGTTAATTAATGTATTAATTCCTTCAGATCTTGATGATCGCAGTATGTATTTTACACTTGTTTGTGAATTATCACAGTTACGCTCATCATCAATACTAACAGGCTCTAAATTATCTTCTCTAAGAGAATCAAATAGTAGATCGTCTGCATCATGATTTTGATTGCTAGGAGTGATTTCTACATATTGTGCTTGATTATTTTTTCCTGTAACTTTATCTTTAACAAAGTAATAGCCATCACAACAAGATCTTGCTATTTTCCAGAAAAAACCCTTATTTGCTATCTCTTGAGCATTCTTATGCTGTAATTTAAGTACATCATAGTTTTCATTAGACTGTAAGGAGCTTTTTATATTTTTTTCTGTTTTATATTGTTTTGTTATTTTTAACATTATTTCCTCATTTATTAATTAATATAGTTAAATTATAAACTATACATTCTAGCGTGCAAACCTATTTCTCTTCTCCTGTAAATAGAGTGATTGCAAGTTAATACAAAATTAATATTGCCTAAAAATTGAAAATTAAGTATAAGATAAACACTGGATCTTAGAAAAGTATGTTGCAAAGGAATTTCTTTATATGGCTGCTTGTATCTTTATTTTATGCTTACCAGTATATTTTAAGAGTTATTCCAAACATAATAGCGCCAGAGTTAATAACAAAATTTAATATCAGTGTTGCAGATGTAGGGCAATTTGGTGGGCTATATTATATAGGTTACGCATTAGCCCATATACCTGTTGGTTTGCTCCTTGATAGATTTGGTCCTAAGAATGTTTTACCTATTTGTATTATCTTAACATTTACTGGTACACTACCTCTAATATGGTTTGACTCATGGTTTTACTCAATATTTGGAAGAATAATTGTTGGGATAGGATCATCTGCTTCTGCAATAGGCCTCTTTAAGGTTGCTAGCATGTATTTTGCTAAAGAAAAGTCAGCAAGGATGGCTAGTCTATCAATAGTGATAGGAATAATAGGTGCTGTATACGGAGGGCTGCCACTTGACTTCCTGCTTGATAAATTTGGTTGGAGTTATGTTATTTATGTTTTTTCAGCTTTTGGTTGCCTGCTTGCTTTATCACTATTTTTAATAACACCAAATAGTAGCGAATTAATTAATGAAAAGGTCAACATACGTGATCTAAAGAATATACTTTGTAATAAATACATTATTTTGGTCAGTTTGTTTGGTGGTTTTATGGTAGGGCCTCTTGAAGGTTTTGCTGATGGGTGGGTAAAAACGTTTTTATCTGAAGTACATGGAATAACTGAAGACTGGGCTTCTTCTATTTCTTCTGTAATATTTATAGGCATGGGTGTTGGATCATTTTCTTTAGCTTACCTGTTAGAAAAATATAATAATGCACATTATACAATAATAATCTCATGTTCTATTATCATGATAGTAAGTTTCCTATTACTTTTTTTCCAGATTAATAATATATACATTATATCTGTAATTCTTTTTATTGTAGGATTTGCTTCAGGATATCAGGTAGTTACAACTTATAAAGCAATAAGTTATGTAAATACTAATTTAGTAGGTATGACTACAGCAGTAGCAAACATGATAGTTATGATTTTTGGTTACGTTTTTCATGTAGGCATTGCTAAAATAATAGATTTCTATTGGGACAATAAAATGGTTGCAGAAAAACCTGTATACGGTTCTTCATTATTGATAAAAGCAATATCTATAATTCCAATATGTTTATTAATAGCTACATTTGGGTTTATGTGGCTAAAACTACAAGACAAGAAAAAGGCCTAAGAGATTTTGTTCAACATGAGCTCTGCTGCTTTCTGTTCAGCAAGCTTTTTACTATATGCACATGAGCTTACTTCACCATATTTTTCTATAAAAACCGATATGGTAAACTCAGGTCTATGTGATTCTCCTACTTTGCTTATAAGCTTATAACATGGTAAAGGTAATTTATTTTTTTGAGTCCATTCTTGTAATGCAGTTTTATAATCTTGAGGAGGAGTTATCATATCTTGAGCTAGTTTTTTCCAATATGTAGTAACAAAATTTTTTGCGCTATCAAATCCCCCATCTAAGTAAATTGCACCTATCAATGCTTCAAGTACGTTTTCTAAATTCCTTGGGTTATACTCTCCTCCATTATAACGTTCACTGTTATTCATGATAATGAATTGATTAAGATTTATTGCCTTAGCAATGCCTGCAATAGTGCCACCTGACACTAAATCCATTTTTCTTCTCGCTAAATCTCCTTCTTGTTCTTGAGGAAATAAAACAAATAACATTTCAGAGACTATCATATTCAATATGCTATCTCCTAAGAATTCTAACCTTTCATAATTAACTACTTGTCCCTTATTATTTTTTTTACTCATACTAGGGTGAGTAAATGCTTCTTCTAGTAGAGAGGTATTTTTAAAACAATAATCAATAATAGAATATATCCTATTATTTAAATTTTCCATAATACTCTCTTAATCTACACTTACTCCAATAAACTATAAAAAGATGAATACTTTTATTTAATAATATCAATTTTATTTGTTAATTTAATTGAAAGGAAAAAATGATTTCCATTACGTTTTATTAGTAGCAAAATAGAATCTCTATCTTCTTTTTTTGCAACTTCCGTAACTTCCTTATGAAAATCGTTAACATTTTTTACATCAAATTGATTAACCTGAAGAATAATGTCCCCTTTTCTAATGCCACGAAGTGCTGCATTACTATTACTATCAACATCAACTACTATTATGCCATGTTTCTCTTGAGATTCACTTGAAAGATTAGCAACAGTTAGGCCAATCTGATCAGACTTTAACTGATTTTTTTCTTGATTATATAGTACATTATTGTCACCTTGATCTTCTTCACTTGAAGACTCCCCTACTGTAACATGCCTGCTAACTTCCTTTCCACCTCTGAGAACTTTAACTGTCACTTTGTTACCAGGTTTGGTTTTTGAAACTGCATAAGGCAATTGAACCATTCTCTCAATTTTTTCACCATTAAACTCTAGTATAATATCGCCTCCTTTAATTTTAGCCTTGTCAGCAGGGCTATCTTTTACTACATAAGCAACTAATGCACCATTTGTTCCTTTTAATCCTAAAGAATTAGCGAATTCTTTAGTTATAGGCTGCACCTGCACACCAAGCCACCCATGTTTTACTTTCTTACCATTTTTTAATTCATCAATTATCCCCACTACTGAAGTAGACGGTATAGCAAAACCGATTCCAACATTACCTCCAGACTCAGATGGAGAAAAAATTGCAGTATTAATACCTATAACTTCACCGCTAGTGTTGAACAACGGGCCACCAGAATTTCCTTTATTAATGGCAGCATCAGTTTGTATAAATTCGCCTATAGTACCAATACTAATATCTCTAGATCTAGCAGATATTATACCAGTACTTACAGACCCACCAAGACCGAATGGATTACCTATTGCTATTACTGTATCTCCTACCTTAGCTTTATCAGAATCACCAAGTTTTACGTAGCTAAGTGGCTTATCAGTATAAATTTTAAGTACTGCAAGGTCAGTTTTAACATCTTGACCTAAGATTTTTGCTTTGTAAAAAGAATTATCACTAGTTGTTACTGTGATTTCCTTTGCATTCTTTATAACATGATAGTTAGTGACGATAATTCCATTTTTATCTATAATGAATCCTGAGCCCAAAGATATTATTTCTTTATTTACATTTGGGCTACGATACATAAAGAACTGATCAAAATTTTCAAAAAAATCTTTAAATTCATCAAAAAAATTATTTCTCGGCCAAGAATGTATCTTGCTCTTGCTATCATAGTCTTGCTTTATAATTTGTTCACTTGAAATGTTTACAACTGCAGGAATTAATACTTCAACTAAGTCAGCAAGACTTTTAGTCTGATTAAGATTTTTATTGTTCTGATCTGTCAATTTTTCATCGATTTCAGTAGAGTGTTTAGCATATGAAGACAGTGAGCATAAAAAAGATATAAGTATAAATAAAATATATATTGTTCTCTTCATAAATTATTTTAACCCTTCATTAAAAATGCTAAGAAAATTATTATTAGGTGATAATAAAAATTTGGTATTGTTATTTATAAATGCTTTATCATAAGCAGCCATAGAACGATAAAATTTGAAAAAAGACTCATCCAATTTGAATGCTTCATTATAAATTCTTGTAGCCTCAGCATCACCTCGCCCTTTAACTTCATTTGCTTCTTTTATTGCACCTGCAATAATTTCTCTTGTTGTTCTATCAGCCTTAGCTCTAACTTCCTGTGCAGCTTGCTCACCTTCTGCTCTAATCTCTTTTGCTTCTTTTTCTCGTTCTGTTTGCATACGTCGGAAGATTGCAGAACTATTCTCTTCTGGTAGATCCGTTCTTTTTATCCTAACATCGATAACCTTTATACCAAATTTTTCAGCTTCAGTGCTTACTCCACGCTGGATCAATTGCATAACCTCTGACCTAGCCTCGTTCAAAAGACTTATCAATGAAAACCTACCTATATTTTCTCTTATATGAGCTTCAATTATAGGATATAATCTCCTAGTTAAACCTGACTCATTTTTTACACTTTGGTAGAATATTATAGGATTGACTATTTTATATTTTGCATAAGCATCAACTATTATACGCTTCTGATCAGCAGTTATAACTTCTCTTGACGTACTATCTGGACCTAAATCTAAAATCCTCTTGTCAAAAAATTTCACACTATTGATGAATGGCAATTTAAAATGTAAACCACTGTTTTTTATATCCCTTACAACTCTACCAAGTTGAATTACAACAGCCTGATTTGTTTCCTGGACAATAAATATGCAACTACTGCATAAAAACACTATAAAAATTGCTAAAAAAATAAAATACTTTGCCATACTATAACTCACTTATTTTGCTGCATCTGGAAGAATAGGTAAATACGGGAATATACCTTTTAATTCATCAGTTACAACCACCTTATTTACTCTACCAAATATATTTTCTACAGTCTCAAGGTAAATACGATTCCTAACTAGAGATGGATGCTTTTTATATTCTTCATATAAAGATAAAAAACGACTTGTAATACCCTTTGCTTTGTTTGTTACTTCATTTTCATACGCTTCTGCATCTAATTTGATCTTTATAGCTTCACCTCTTGCTCTAGGTATAATATCATTGCTATAAGAATGTGCTTCATTTATAGTACGCTCTTTATCTGCACGTGCACTCTGAACATCTCTAAACGAACTGATAACTTTTTCTGGTGGATCAATTTTTTTCATCTGCACAGATAATACTTCTATTCCAGCTTCATACCAATCAAGAATGTGTTGTAGTAAGACTTTAGTATCACGGGAAATTACAGACCTGCCCTCTCCCTCTAGTGCAAAAGATATTGTATTTTTTCCTATAATTTCCCTCATAGCACTCTCAGCAGCATTTTTCACACTAAGCCCAACTTTATTGTCGCGTATTTTAAATAAATAGTCTTTTGCATTTCGCACTCGCCACTGGACTTCAAAATTAATGCTTACTATATTTTCATCTCCAGTAAGCATGATGCCACCTTCGCTACGCTCTACAACCCTATTTCCATAATAGACATTTCCTCCAATCTCCTCACGATTTATCTCTTTAACATTTACTTTTAGAACCTTGCCGATAGGGTAAGGAAAATTATAGCGTAGACCAGGCTCCTCTGTATTAGAATACTTCCCAAAAATTAATTCTATACCCTCTTCACTTGGATGTACAATATAGAGACCTGTACAGAGATATAACAATATAATAAGTGGAATAAAAAAATAAGGCTTCTTTATTTTATACCTTCCAAAATTAGGAAATATTCTATGCAAAAAAAACTTTAGTTCAGATGCTATTTTTTTTATTGCATCATCAGTATCACGTGCCCTATGATACTTTTCTTTTTCAGTACCCCAGGGATCATGCTCATTAGACATAAAATCAATTTCTAAAACAATAATTTAGTTTACATTATTTATCCTAAAAATGCAAATAGATATTTCATATCTAATTATACATAATACAACTAACTAGCAGAACGATTAAAAATTTAATAAAAATATACTTCAAAAAATCAGGCCTACTAATTTAATTAATAATAAAAGTAAGATCGTATTCTAACTTTAAAATTTTATGCAATACATTGCATGTTTTCTCCTTGTTGTACCGCAGGTTCTAAAGCTGCTGTTTCTAATTTTGTTTCTGGACTCAAATTAATATTTTTCCATGGTAGAGGAATTGAATCTTTCCACAGTATAGGCATTATATTTTCTTTTTTAGATAACTCTATTCTTTTTAGTTCATTTGGTTCATAAAACTTTTTCTTATTTTCTTCTTCCCAACTTCCATCCCTTTGACTTTCATCTATGTTCATTCCATTTTGGGAAGCATTTATAGGATTTGTGTTCAATGCTTTGTAATACTCATAAATCAGTTCTTTATTTTTTTCTTCACATGCATCTACTGTTTCAATAACAATATTACATGTCATACATTGTTCTTTATCTACCATAATAGAGTACCTTTTCTCAGATAATGCATTCCTTATGTTGTAAACACTATCTATTAGTAAAGTGGTTTTTAGGTCATAAATAGCAATAACAGCAAGTCCTGAACAACCAAACAGTATCATATGGTATATTAGCTTCTCCAATTTGCTGACCATTTTTTTCTGGTAATTTATCAAAATCTAAATATATAGCTTCATTTCCTCTGGTAAATTCCTTTACCTGAGTTAACATTAGAAGCCGCATCATACTTAATTCTATATCAAAACGTATTTTCCCTTCTTCATCAGATATTCTCTTAAAATTATGACTATACATATCTCTATAATAATCAGAAATTTTAATTTCACGTTCACCTATTGGAATAGTAAAATCATATCGTTTTAGGTTTAATTCATTAAAATTTATAACAGTGATTTTATGTTCTTTCATCTCTTGTGTTAAATCTGCTAGTTGCTTTCGAGTGAAACCACTGCCATTTACAACCAAATAAATATCTCGCTGCGGTTCTCTTTTTCTCCAATTAAATATTCTTTCTTGGTATAGCTTAGGCAATGTTAGACCAAATTCTCTTGGTATCCATTGAAAAAGTAATGGTGCTGTGTTTGATAGTTTTTTCATATATCCTCCTATAATTAAAAATATGTAATATCACTTGATGATATTACTTTTATTATATACTAGACTCGCAATTAACCTAAGCAATTTTTAGCATTTAGTTTTATGCTACATACTTATTTGAATTGGGCCTTAATAAAAAATTAAATTATAAAAAAAATACGGAGAAAAGTTTTGTATTGGTGAAAGTGCTAACTTTTGTTACATTTAAAATATAATTTAAGTTTTATAGAAATGAAAAAAGAAATTAGCAATGTATTTGCAAGAGAAATTTTAGATAGTAGAGGCTTTCCAACCATTGAAGTAGAGATTGAGCTTTCTGATGGAGTGCGAGGCAGAGCATCAGTTCCTTCTGGAGCTTCAACAGGTAAAAAAGAAGCTTTAGAACTTAGAGATAATGATGAAAAAAGATACTCTGGTAAAGGAGTACTTGAAGCTGTTCAAGCAGTAAATAAAATGATAGCAAATGAAATCACTGGGATGGATGCAGCTAATCAAAGTATGATCGATGAAACATTAATTCAAATGGACGGAACAAAAAATAAATCTAAGTTTGGAGCTAATGCAATTCTTGGCGTATCTCTTGCTACTTGTAAAGCTGCTGCAAATAGCTTCAATATTCCGTTATATAGGTATTTAGGTGGAGTGCAAGCAAATGTTATGCCAGTACCACTGATTAATGTTATTAATGGTGGGTTACATGCAGATAATAAACTTGATTTTCAAGAATTCATGATTCTTCCTGTTGGAGCTGAAAATTTTAGTGAAGCAATTAGGGTATCTGCTGAAGTATTTCATAATTTACGTAATCTTCTTAAAAAAGAGAATTATACAACTAATGTTGGAGATGAAGGAGGATTTGCCCCTGATATCGATAAAACAGAAAAAGCACTTGATCTAATCATTCATGCTATAGAGTCTGCTGGTTATTCTATCGAAAGTGATTTCGCACTTGGCCTCGATGTAGCTTCATCTGTTTTTTATGACAGTGGGATCTATAAGTTTGAAAACATGGAACTTACATCAGAGGAGTTAGCTGAATATTACTGCGATCTTGCAAAAAAATACCCCATTATTTTCATAGAAGATGCTATGAGCGAAGATGATTATTATGGGTGGAAGTTGATTACTGAAAGAATTGGAGACAAAATCCAGTTAGTAGGAGATGATTTGTTTGTTACAAATTGTGAGCTAATAAGTGATGGCATAAAGCAAAAAATGGCAAATGCTGTATTAATAAAACCAAATCAGATAGGCACATTAACAGAAACTTTCAGAGCTGTTGAGTCTGCAAAATCAAGCGGATATCGGTCTATTATTTCGCATCGTTCAGGAGAGACAGAAGATACTACAATATCTCACATAGCAGTTGCGTTAAATTGCGGTCAGATTAAAACAGGTTCACTTTCACGTTCAGATAGAGTTGCAAAATATAATGAATTAATGAGAATAGAAAGTGCACTTGGAAAAAATGCTAAATATTATAGCGGGTTATGGCCTTTATTGACGAAGTAAAATTACACTTAAAAGCTGGTGATGGTGGTAATGGCTGCGTAAGTTTTCGCCGAGAAAAATTCGTTGAATTTGGTGGTCCAGATGGTGGCAGTGGAGGAAAAGGAGGGGATATAATTTTTATTACTGATTCTCATTTAAGCACTTTACTTGACTTTCGTTATAGACAACATATAAAAGCTGAAAGTGGAAAGAATGGTTCAGGTAGAAATAAATCTGGTATATCTGGAAAGGATACTATACTAAAAATACCCATTGGCACTCAAATAATTGATGAAGAAGGAGATTTAATATTTGATCTTGACTCTGAAAATAAAAAATTTCTAGCTGCGCAAGGAGGTAAAGGTGGTGTTGGGAATATTCATTTTAAATCTTCTGTAAACAAAGCTCCAAGATATTCCACTTGTGGTAATCCTGGTGAAGAAAAATGTATATCATTAAAGTTAAAGATTTTATCTGATGTTGGAATTATTGGTATGCCAAATGCTGGTAAGTCAAAATTTTTAACTCGTTGTTCAAATTCAGATTCAAAAGTAGGTGACTATCCTTTTACAACTTTAAGACCTCATCTTGGTGTTGCAAAAATAGATCATGGTGAAATTACTATAGCAGATATACCAGGAATAGTAACTGATGCACACTTAGGAGTTGGACTTGGTCATAAATTCTTGAAGCATATAGAGAGGTGTAAAATTTTACTACATTTGATAGATGTATCATGCAGTGATGTTATCTCAGCCTATAATTCTATATATAATGAGTTAATGCTTTTTAATAGCATCTTAGTTCAAAAAGAAGAATTTGTTGTGTTAAATAAATGTGATTTACTAACAAAGCAAGAAATTTCAAAAAGAAAAAATGACCTAGCTAATCATCTAAATAAAGAAATATTATGCCTATCTATTCATGATGATTTGCAGCAAATTTTAAGGTTACTATATAGTAAATTGCAGAAATCTTCTACTAAAGAAAATAGCGAATACGATCCATTTTTAAGTGATTAAGTAGTAGTGCAGCTACAATTTAGAAACTGCACACACAATGCCCCTACAAGAAGTTTTGCTGTTACTCCACTTCTTCTAGGTAAAAACAGTATTAAAGTTCCATTGCAGTAGAATTATTTCTTATTTGTAAAGGCTCTATTTTTTGCTCTTCTATAGAGCTTATTATAGGACCTTCTATAAAATCATTAAAAATGTTGTCCATCATATCTCTTTCTGCTTTTTGACTAGAAACAATATGTACATTTAATTCTTTTCTTCCGTCCTGGAAGAAATCTTGTTTTATGTCACTTAGTATATTGATATTGTTATCGGTTAATCTCTTTGTTTTTATAATATCTGTTATTTTTAATTTCGATATGTTGTTATCATTACAAATTTCAACTGTTATGATTACATTATTCTTCAGCATTTTTGCTTGTTTACTCTGATCAAAGCTCAATGTTTTTAATTTTAGAATACCACTATTATCGCCTGAAGAATTTATTAGCTCTTTACGATAATCAGAATCTCTAATATTTAAATAAAAATTTTCTCCATCTTGATATATTACAGCACCTTTTAATTGACAGTCATCTAAAAATTTCTTAGTTTGGCCTGAAACAAAATCTTTAACTAGCGATTCTAATCCTTTGCTATTAGCGGATATCCAGTGAGCGCATACTGCAAACAACATAAAGCCAGCTACAAGTAACAACGCTGGTGTAAACCCTAAACTTAACATACCAACTGCTAGTGCGCTTGCTGGATAAAGAGCCATAGTTACTGCAGCCCCTACAGCGAATAAACCTATAGTTGTACCTATTAAAGGAACGATATTTTCTTTTTTCCTTAAAATTTTTAACATTTTTACCCTCTATAACTAATAATGTTTTAATTATATCTTAATTAATTCATGCTAGTCAAGATATGTTAGCATAAACATTGATTTTTAGGTTATAAGTAGCATCATTCTATATAATTTGTAGATAGGTTAGAGCAAAAAAGCATTCTTTCCTATAGATTCTAATCAACACTATGAAAAATTCTATCTACTCTGATGCCTACAGGAACTCTAATTGGCAACCAATTAACTTTTCCTAATTTAAAAGATACAGCAACAACGCTAACACGACCAACTACATTTTCTATTGGCACAAAACCGATGTGAGCAAACCTGCTATCCAGAGAGTTATTTCTATTGTCACCAAGAACAAATAGATGCCCTTCTGGTACATAATATGGAGGAGTGTTATGAGAAAGCTTATTAACTACGGTATCCCATATAATTTCATGCTGTTTTTCGCCTGGAAGAGCTTCAACATATCTTTGAATATTTCTGTTATCTTCATCATCAAAAAAATCACTGATTTTTTTGTATGAAACTTTTTGATCATTGATATACAAATAATCATTAATTATTTGTACTTTATCACCAGAAGACCCTATGACTCGCTTAACATACCTTATATTATCCTTGAAGAAAACTATAACATCTCCTACTTTTGGCAAAGTAAGAAAAATTCTGCCTTTAAAGATATTTGGAGAAAATGGAAAAGAATATTTACTGTAACCATATGCATATTTATTTACAAAAATATAATCTCCTGCAAGCAAACTGCTTTTCATAGAGCCAGAAGGTATATGAAATGGTTCAAACAGAAGACTGCGGAGAGAAAAGGCAATGAGCAACAAAAGAAATAATGAAGATAAAAACTTTCTAGTTTTTATTAACCAACTCTGATTGTTATAAGATCCTGACAACTCTACGTTCTTTTTATTAATATAAGTTAATCCTATAGCAAAAACTAGTCTTTTTGTATAGGTTTAAATTTAATTGCTTTTATACAAATAAATAACCCAAGACAGACCATTGGTATTGAAAGAATTTGTCCAATAGTTAAATTCATAAAAGGATAACCTATGTGATAATCTGGTTCACGAAAGAACTCAACTAAAAAACGTACTAATCCATACCATAAAATCGCAATTCCAGTTAAAGCTCCTCTATGTAATGAAATTTTTGTGAAGAAAAAACATGAATTTAAAAGAACAAAAAGCAAGAAGCCCTCAAAAAATGCTTCGTATAATTGACTAGGGTGTCTAGTAAAGTTATCACCGCTTTCTGAAAACACCATACCCCATGGCATAGTAGTTACTCTACCAAAGAGCTCTCCGTTAATGAAATTACCTATACGTCCTAAAAATAACCCTACAGGTGCACCACAAAAAATTAAGTCAGATGTATAAAATATAGGTACATTATGTTTTCTGCATGCAATTAATGTTGCAAGTGAAACTCCTATAGCTCCGCCATGAAATGACATTCCTCCTTCCCATGTTTTGAGTATTTGAATTGGGTTACTCAAATAAAATTTAAAATCATAAATTAACACATCACCGAGCCTAGCTCCAAGTACAACTCCTAAAATCCCATTTGTGAGCAGTGTATCAAGGAACTCCTTAGTAAAAATTTCATAGTAGTCCGCTTTATGAAGGAACCAATATGTATATAGTATTCCTAGCACATAAGCTAGAGAATACCAGTACACAGAAATTGGGCCAATGCTAAAAATTACTGGATCAATTACCATAGTAAATATTGAATACAATGATAAATATTAACTACAGCAACCTCATAGTCAAAATAATTTTAGATTAATGAATCCTGCTGTTCATATTTAGAATCCAAGTCTTCATTGTAGTTTACAAACGTTTTTTCTTTAAGTTGCGCATGCTGGAACTGATCTTCTTTAGGAATTTCATATTTCTGAACAAATTGATCCATACTATCTATTATCTCAAATATATAAGATAGAGCTTTATTCTCCAAAAACTCCCTACTTTTATCTCCTGCATAGCCATCCTTCATTAATTGGTCTCTTATGGGTGCAGCATGATTTAAATTATTATGCCATAATTTATTTATTTCACCACATTCTCTTGTGATCTCTTGAGTAGTATAGTGTGCATTATGGACGCCACGATCACATATTTTTGCAAAAGATGGTAAATTTTTCAACAAACGATCAATTGCATCTTCAAATTTTTCACTAAAATTTATAATATATACTGTGTAAAAGAAAGATACTATAATCAAAATATTAATTTTCTATTTATTAATATAGTGAGATAGATAGGATATAATCACTTTTTAAAGAGAAGTTGTGATATAAGTGCTCAGGAGCAAAGCATATCATAAAGGCGATTCTATAAGGGTTTCGGCAATATAAAACGAAATTGGATATTGAAAATTCTGGGAGTTTATGATTTTGATCAATAAGACGTATTTATATGTGAGTAATAGCGACAGCTTTGAAATGGATAAAATCTATGGAAGCAAAGCTGTTCTAGGAAGGTGCTATCAATACAAACGCTGTTACAAAAATTCAGGTGTCTGGCATGATTTTCAAAAAAACAACGTGGTTGGGTTGCTATATGCCAGCAAATAAGATAAATTTTTTATGGAAGCGTGACAAGCAAAACATATTATGAAATTCCAATCATTTTTGCTTGCTCACAAAACCATTGCAAAAGTAGTGCCAAGTATCATAAAACCCTCGATTTTAAGGCGATAAACCTATGATGGAATCAATGTCTTATCTTTACCTATACTTTTCTTGGTAATGTCAGTATCGTTAAAATAAATGTTGACACTACATAGATTATATCTTTACTACTTTATAGTACTTATTATAAGTTCTGCTTGTAGTTTTATTTACAGTGTATAAATTAATCTTTTTATTAGTTTTATTCAGTATTCATGATGTTTTCTCTGTAGAATTAATTAGAGATACTGAAATTGAAGAAACCATAAGAGAGCTAGCAGAACCTTTGTTTACTGCCGCTTCTATTAAATATAAAACTATTCGGATTTTTTTATTAAACGATAATTCAGTTAACGCTTTCATTACAGATAACAATGACATTTTTATAAACTTAGGTCTTTTGCGTTACTCAAATGACCCACACGCTTTACTAGGAGTACTGGCACATGAAATCGGCCATATGAAAGGAAATCATTTATTACAACAAAAGAATGCTGTGAAGCAACTGACTTCTTTAAATATTTTATGTGGATTAATTTCTGGAATTATGCTTGATTATAGGGTTGCTTCAGCTATTCTATTAGGTGGGCTTACTTTAAGTGCAAGGTCATTTTTTAATTATACTCAGGAACAAGAAAAAGAAGCAGATGATTATGCGTTAAAGTATTTGGATGCAGCGTGTTATAATAACACTGGAATAAAAAAAATCTTAGGTCATTTTAAAGATAATGAGGAAGAAAATACTCAAGAGTATTTTCGTACACATCCACCAAGCAGCAAACGTTTGTTTATTGCACAAAATTACAAGGTAAAAAATAACGTGCAGAAAATAAGTGATGAAAAATTATTTAGATTTAAACGCATAGTAGCAAAAGTAGATTCCTTTTTTATCCCACTTCATCTACTGTTAAATAAGTATTACAATGACTTAAGAAT
>NZ_JAZHPY010000050.1:0-8222 GCF_036711655.1 Wolbachia endosymbiont of Pentidionis agamae
ATTTTTACTTATATATATATAATAACCTATACTTAAAATTGTTGAGATAATGTAAAACTATAGCTCAGGAGTCAAATGAGATTACTTGTACAAAACACTAAATCTCTCAGAGGAGAGATTTCCATTAATGGTGCAAAAAATGCAGTTTTGCCTATAATTGCAGCAAGTTTACTTTGTGATTCTTCTATAACTTTATCTAATGTTCCTGACCTGATTGATGTACATTTAATGTCCACATTATTAAAAAATCTAGGTGCAGAAATAAATTTTATTCGTAATAAAGAATATAAAGGAAATCACACATTAAAAATTAACTGTAGTAATATTAACAAATATATAGCATCTAGTGAAATTGTAAGTAGAATACGTGCATCTTTTTTGATATTAGGTCCAATGCTTAGCAGATTTGGCAAAGTAAAAACCGCACTACCTGGTGGATGTAACATAGGAAACCGTCCTATAAATATGCATATCAGTGCATTAGAAAAAATGGGTGCTAAAATAGAAATAGAAGGAAGTAATATAACTGCAATGGTAAAAGAAAGATTGCATGGAAAAGAAATAACATTTGAAAAAGTTAGTGTTGGTGCTACGGAGAATATAATAATAGCAGCAACTCTTGCAGATGGAGTAACGAAAATATATAACCCTGCTGTTGATCCAGAAGTACTTGATTTAATAAAATTTCTTACAAAAATGGGAGCAAATATTAGTATTTATAATGATGAAATAATAATAAAAGGAGTTGAAAGATTAAATGGATGTACACATAAAATAATTCCAGATCGTATAGAAGCAGGTACTTATGCATTAGCAGCTGTTGTAACAGATGGTGAGTTAAAATTAAAAGGAATTAGTTTGTCAGACATAAGGTGTATTGAAAAAGAACTGAAGATTATAGGCGCTAAAATTGAGTCCACTAAAGATGGTATAACTGTATTTAGGCAAAGTAACTGTATTAATCCTATTAGTGTAGTAACAAATTCTTACCCTAATTTCCCGACTGATATGCAGCCTCAATTAATGTCTGTCGTATGTTTTGCTGATGGAATTTCAACAATTCAAGAAAATATTTATGACAATAGACTTACACACGTAAGTGAATTAAAAAAAACAGGTGCTAATATTAATATAGAAAGGAATAAAGCCACTGTAATCGGTACAAGAAAATTATCAGGTTCTAATTTTAATACAAAAGATTTACGATCAACAGCTGGATTTATTCTTACTTCTTTAGCTGCCAGTGGAGAAAGTATAATAAATAATTCTAATTATTTATGCAGAGGGTATGAAGCAATGCATGAAAAACTTAATTTATGTGGAGCTAATATTTTAGTTTTAATCTGAGGTTATTTTTATGAGTGATAAAGAACATTACAGTACTAGACGTATTACAGTTAAAGAAATAGATGATCTTTTATATAAAGAACATAAAATGCTAGATCATGGATTTATTAGGATTATAGATTACATGGGTTCTGATAGCAGCATAGTACAAGCTGCTCGGGTTTCATACGGAAAAGGAACAAAACATATAAGTCAAGATGAAGCATTAATAAAGTATCTAATGAGACATTGTCATAATACTCCTTTTGAAATGTGTGAAATTAAGTTTCACGTGAAACTTCCAATCTTTGTTGCAAGGCAATGGATAAGACATAGAACGGCAAATATAAATGAATATTCAGCAAGATATTCAATACTTGATAATGAATTCTATATACCAGAACTAAAAAATATTTCAAAGCAATCAGAAACTAATAAACAAGGCAGTGGGAAATCTTTTGCTCATGATACTGCAAAAAAAATAATAAATGCTCTCACAGATGATTCCAATATGGTATACTCTCATTATGAACAACTAATTGAGGATGGACTTGCGCGAGAAACTGCAAGGAGTAATCTCACTCTTAACTATTACACACAGTTTTATTGGAAAATAGATTTACATAATCTTCTCCATTTTTTAAAACTTAGAATAAGTAAGAATGCACAATATGAGATAAGAGTTTACGCTGAAGCTATGTTAGAAATGGTGCAAAAATGGGTGCCTCTTACTTACAGTGCTTTTATTGAATATTGTTTAGAATCTGCATGCATTTCAAAAAAAGGTTTAGAAATAATACGTAAATTAATAAATGGACAAGTAGTGCAATATGAAGAAAGCGGTATTGGTAAAAGAGAATGGGATGAATTATTTGATCTTATAAAATAATGTTCAACACTATTATAAGTGCATTAAAAAATAATAAATTGGTATGTTTTCCGACTGAAACTGTGTACGCATTAGCATGTAATGCTACTAGTACAAAAGCTATAAATACAGTATATAGAATAAAAGAAAGGCCAAAAAGTAAACCTTTATCAGTATTTGTACAGAATATCTATGCTATTACAAAAATAGCAGATCTCAGCAAAAAAGAACATATTGATTTAATCAATCATTTTTCTCCAGGCCCAGTAACATATGTATTACCAATAAAAAAAAATACTGAATTATTAAGTACATTATTTAAAGCAAGCGTAGGAATTAGAATTCCTGATCATCCAATAGCAACTTCAATATTGAATGAGATAAAATTTCCAATCATAGCAACTAGCATAAATATTTCAGGAGGAAAAAGTATATGCAAAATAAGTAATATACCTAAATCCATCAAAAAATATTTATCTGTTATAATTGATGATGATAACTTAGTTTCCGGCATTGAATCTACTGTTCTTGATTTAACTTTAGAAAATAAAATAAATATCTTGAGACAAGGTGCTATCTCAAAAGAAGTTATAGAAAATGCACTATCACACTTTAATATTACTTACTAAGTTAAAATAGGAATCCATGAAAAAATGATAAATTATAATGAGGTTAAGAAAAAATTAATAGATAATATTTCTATACAAACGTGGCTTTTTTGTGGAAAAAAAGGTATAGGAAAAGCAACATTAGCTAAATCTTTTGCAAAATGGTTACTTACTAATAATTCTAACTCATCACCTCTAGATTTATTTTTAGCTGAAGAGAAAGTAATAGGAGTAGAAACAATAAGAAAAATGAGAGATTTTCTACATTTAAGTTCAATTTATTCTCAATATAAGATAGCAATAATAGACAGTCTGGAAGCAATGAGTAAAAATTCCCAAAATGCGATACTAAAAATATTAGAGGAGCCACCAAAGAATTCCAAAATATTAATAATCTGTCATGAGCCTTATAATACTCCTATAACAATTAAGTGTAGATGTTTTAACCTATATTTCTATCAATCAATTCAAAATGGAGTAAAGAGTTCTGCACTTACTTCTAAAAATGAAATAACGAACCACGATTTAGAAAATCTATATAAGTGTTTCAGTGAACTTTTAAAAAAAACAAGTAATTTTAGTCAAATAAAAGAAATCATAAACAGTGAAGTTGACTTAGATTTAATCTTTAATCTTGTACAAGAGTTAATTTTAGACACTGCAAAAAATAGTTCAAAAAATAATGATGTTGAAATTTTGTATCAAAAATGGAAAGACTTAAACAAGTTACACTTATATGCAAAACACTCTCATTTAGATAGGAAACATGTATTAAATAACATAGTTAATATTATAACCATGCCTAATTAACTACATTATTTATTCTAATCTTATACACTCATACCAAATTGAGGAGAATTTACCTGATCAACTCTTATATTATTATTTTCTTCAGTTTTAGTAGAATGAGTATGAATATGATAAAAAATATAAATTACAGGTAAAATCATAGCTGCAACCAAAGCTCCAGCCGCTATTTCTGATATAGGAATTAAAAACCCAGAGCCTACAAGGAGTCCAACAGCTAATGCACAACAACCAATAATTACACCATTATTAATTTTTGCTTATGTAAGTTCTCTGTTATGCAACTGGCTACGGTATTACTAGGCGTAACTGGATGTTCCGCTACTACTCCAGAAGTATCTTTTACTATAGTAGAATCCATATTTTTATTTATATCATCATCTACTACAGTTGAGTCCGTATTTTTATTTATATCATCATCACTATACACATCTTCTAATATATAACTCTCTTCAGAAGAAATAGATACAACAACATCATCTACTATATTTTCAGCTTGATTAGAAATACTGCGATTTGTATTTTCATACTTTTGAACAAGAGTTAACATATCTTGGTTACTTTTCCTAGATGCCATAAATGACGTAATACCTCTATGATCTGGAATATCAAGACAGGCACCATTTTTAAGAAGTAATTCCGCTCCCTCTACATAATTACCTGCCATAGCAATGTACAATGATGTGCGTCCTTTTGAATCTCGATAATCAACATTCGCTCCATTCTTTAAAGCTTCTTGCATTTTATCTAAATCTCGACTACAGTATCCTTCAATTAATAATTGATTAGCTTGTTTTTTCTTTTCACGTATTGGCATTTGAACAGAAGTGAGATTTGTATCTTCATACTGTTTCAATAGATTTGTAATATCATTTTTTGAATAATCATAAAATGCTGGTAAATGACCAAAATCATCTTTAATATCAACGCAAGCACCACCTTCAAGAAGAATTTTAACTCCATCAATATAGCCACGAACTGCAGCATAACGAAGTAGTGTTCCGTTGAAACAACAAGAGTATCTTTTATCAATGTCAATATCTTGATGCTTTGTAAGAAATTTCACTATATCTATATGCCTTTTTTCTAGAGCAATGCTTAATGCTGTAGATCCAAAAGATCTGTAGTTAACATCAGCACCTTTTTCAATTGCTTCTTTAACTTTATTTAGATCGCCATCGTAGCATCCTGAGATTAGTAGTTTGTTAATTTCACGCATAAAATTTACCTTTATTAATTATAATAATACACTATAATAGTAATTATCTCAAGCACTTTTCTTAAAATTTTAATTAAATTTACTTTTTCTTTAAAAGAAAAATTGGATATTCAATTTAACTTGAATATTTTGGATTAAATTCTTGAGATTTTTACTCGATTTCCTATATTATAATGGTAATCACAGAACTACGGAAGCAATATTTTACTTATTACTTCTAAGTTAATAATTTAGTAATAAACAGTAGCTTTTTAGCATTAGATATACTTAATAATTTTACTACCCATATGCTTCTGCAAAACATCAGGTATACTTATAGTTTCATCAGAATTTTGATAATTTTCAATTATAGCAATAATTGTACGGCCTAGAGCTAGAGCTGAACCATTTAAAGTATGGGCATATTTTTTGACCTTCTTATTTTGAGTATAATATTTTGTATTCATTCTTCTTGCCTGAAAAGCACCACAATTTGAACAACTCGATATCTCTCTATATTTATTTTGTCCAGGTAACCACACTTCTATATCATATGTTTTTTGTGCAGCAAAACCCATATCACCACTGCATAACAACATTATTCTATATGGCAATTCCAACTTTTTTAATATCTCTTCAGCAATATTTGTCATACGTTCAAGCTCACTACTTGATTCTTCCTCAGTTGTGATACTCACCAATTCTACTTTACCGAATTGGTGCTGCCTTATCATACCTCTTGTGTCTTTACCTGCACTCCCTGCTTCTTTCCTAAAACATTCTGAATAGGCAGTGAACCTCATAGGTAATTTTTCTTCTTCAATAAGTTTATTTCCAACAAGATTTGTTAACACAACCTCACTAGTAGGAATTAATCTAAATCCATCAGTTGTAACAAATGATTCTTCAGAAAATTTCGGCAGTTGCCCAACATTGTACATAGCTTCATCCTTTACAAGAACTGGATGGTATATTTCGGTATAGCCAAATTGATTAGTATGAATATCAAGCATAAAATTTAATAATGCTCGACCTAGTTGTGCAAGCTGCCCGCTTAGCACTACAAATCTAGAACCAGAAATTTGCGCAGCTTGCTTAAAATCCATTAAACCTAACCTTTCTCCTAACTCATAATGAGGTTTTGGAATGAAGTCAAATTGTCTTTTTATACCAAATTTCCTTATTTCTACATTAGAGTTTTCATCTTTCCCTATTGGCACATCCTCCATTGGAACATTAGGTAAACTAGACAATATATTTAAAAGTTTTTTCTCTTCTGCTTTTTCTCTTAGAATCACATCTTCTATCTTATTCGCAACACTTTTTGATAGATTAACTTCCGTCTCATATAGGCTATTACTCATCTTTAATTTTGCTATTTCCTGCGTAATTTCATTACGTTGCCTCTGTAAAGATTGCAACTTTGTAGTTAACAGTTTCTTCCTATTATCGATTTCTAGTATTTTTTCTGCTCTGTGTTCCTCTATTCCTCTATTTTTCATCGCTTCATCAAATAAAGCAGGATACTTTCTTACATACTCTATATCTTGCATATGCTACAGCTATAACTACTGTAAATGTTATATAAAAGGCTACCAATCAGCAACCTTTATTGTCTATAGCCTACTATACGCCGCATCACCCATTTCAAGGCATTCAACTTTTGATTCCTCAAATTTCCCTGAAGCAGGAGTTTCAGAATCTTTAAAAAGATTCATCCCAATGGATACAAATGGATGTGTAGAATACTCGGCAATCGGATCTGGAGCTTCTGAGTTTAAATTTTTTGAATCATCAGCATTTTGCTTTTGACTATTTTGATCAGAAATACTTCTTTTATTAAAGGATTTATCTAAACTCTCCGCAATCTTAAATATTCCATACAAAGCTACAATTGATAAAACTCCTATAATTCCACCAACTAAAAACTGATACTCTCTTACTAACATTATACCAGAAGAAATAGAATTTGCGATCATAGGAAGAACACATCCAATAGCTGTACATATTATCAATACTACTGGAAAAAATATAGCTAATTCAATACGATCTTTAGTCTTTAACTTGCCATTTTTATCACGACACTCAATTATATATTTAGGTTCTGATTTCTTGCTTTCCTGAATATCGTACCAGAAAGCGTAAAATAATAAACTGATTACCATCACTGCTGGAATGCAGCCAATAATTCCACCTGCGACTATGGGCGATAGAACATTTAATAAACCAACATATAAACTACCTAATATAGCAGAAGAAATCAAAACGATTCCTACTTTCTCCATAGAGCTTAGATCATTTTCACTATTTTTATCTGACATATTTACTACCTTATTTTACATTAAACTTAGTATATTAACTTATTTTTTTTAATTAGTCAAACCTTTTTTTAATTTTTATTACAAATGAAAGATATAAGCAATAAACTGAGACCAGATTAAGTTTTTTTACAAATTTCTACAATCTATAATAGATAGAAAAACAATCTATTTTATTTTTGTTAGTAATCCCTAAAAAAAGGTTATAATTTAGCAGAGTGGCTAAACTCATTTTTAACATCCAATACTTCAAAATTTTTATAATCAAAGTTCTTCTGAGATAACTCTTCCTCAAAATCTTTAAAAACAGATTTCTTGAGAATAGGTGTAATAATTGGCACAAATAGTAAACGTGGATCACACAATAAATCAATTATTTTACTTCCTAGTGTTTTATTTTCTGAATTTTCTTCAAGTAAATTTTTTATACTCTTTTCAAGATATGTATCATAACTTTTCATTACAGTAAAATAGATAAAGATTGAAACGAATACAGGGATCAGTAGTGATAAACATGCTAATACAGGAGAGGATATAATGTAGTCCCCTATAGCTGCACAACATACAAGCGATATTAAAAAAAGCGGTACTAGATAAGACAATAAACCACTCCGTAAATCAGATTTTTTTCCTTTATATTTTTCCAATTCTTTCGCCAATATTTTTCTATCTTCCTTTATAAGGCTTTTACGCTTACTTGTATCCCTCAAAGGTAAAAGATATAAAAGAGATCTTTCACTCGGATTCTTTAATTTATCATACCAATAATCAAGATTTTTATATTTGTAATCATTAAAATATCTTATATCATCAAGATCTTGCGTTTCTTGAAGTTTAGGATGTACCTCAGATATATCACAAATTGTTCTAGAGTTAGGATACATATCATCTATTATCTTTCTACATGTCTTCTGTAATGAAGGATCTTTCTGTGCAATAAACTCTAAAAGTGATCGAAGACTTTTCCCCTTTATATCATCTAAAGTAATCCCTAGACGATCAAATACAAATCTCTTTGCATACAAGAACTCTTTTTGTTGTAAAACATTTTTATTACTTTTTGCAATATCATCTCCAACTTTTTTGCATATTTCTTC
>NZ_JAZHPY010000051.1:0-8206 GCF_036711655.1 Wolbachia endosymbiont of Pentidionis agamae
ATATTGGGATCTAGAAGAAGATTTAAATATTCTTTTCCGTCAAACCACTTCCCAGTACCTATAATGTATTTATTAGGACATATCCCATCTTCACAGTTTTCCCGATTTAGAATTCTTGCTAAATATTCTTTTTCTTCTTCATTTTCTTTCTTGTTACACTTCTCAGTTATTTTTTTATAAGAGATTTTACCATCTTTTCTTTTGCATACTTTAATACCTACTATACTAAAATTTAGCTTATCATCTTTTTTTAGTTCAAACGGCAATTTGTAAGTATTTCTTCCTGCTTTCACAAGATAATCTTCATACTGATTAGAACAAAACCTTACGTTAATGGGAACAATATTTATATTTGTTATCTTTTGGTCACTTGAAATATTAATTTTTGAATCAATCCATCGCACTGCATTCTTATCAAATTTTGTAGGAACTGTAGTACTTATATCTTCTGTACCTAAAGACAGTGGCTTAATGCAATGACTTCCACAACCAGATAACATAAAAAACATAGCTATTAACAAAAACTTTAGCATAATGCTAATTAATTACCTGTAGGTTTAATACTTTCACTACTTTTTCCACCAGTTGCTCCAGAACGTGCTGTAGTTCCTCCTCCTTCTCCTCCACTTCCTTTTGCTGCAGCAATTTTCTTGCCTATAGCTTTTGCTACCTGCCCAGGGGCTGAAGCAATTGCCAGTCCTGCACTTAGAGCTCCCATCGTCATATTCCCTACTGAAGCATTCCCAAGTGATGCTCTTGTATTTCCTGCAAGTTCTGCTGCCATACCAGGAAGTACATTAAGAAAGTGAAAGAATAGAAACAATACTAGTGCTAGCTTTAAAACTTGCCCAAGTATCGAATCCTTAAATTCAATGTAAGAGTAGTAAAATATACCAAGCACATTGCCCTTCTTAAATTCATAATTTTGCAACATACATGCTAAAGTATCCTTATTATTTTCACAATTATCTGTGTTTCCTAATTTAAACCATACTCTTTGATTTCCTGACTCTCTATATGGGTCCCTCTCAAATTTGAGATTTCCAAAATATAATTTATCACATGCAATAAACATAAAAGATAAGAATGCAAAAAGTATCACTGGATAGAGGCTATATGTAATTACCTCTCTTATCCACCCATCAAAATATCCTTTTGTTACTTGAAATAAGCACATTGGGATAAATATTGGTGATAAGATAATGATCACACTTAATGCAATTAACGATAAAATAAATATGTATACCATCCATAAAACGGTCATTATTAGCATGATCACCATAAATATTGCAACAAGACATGTCAAAATCTGTCCACCAGCCAAAATCACTCCTATAATTGCACCTATTAGTGCTAACAAAGGAGCAAATCCAAGTAGCACAGCTGATGCTGCAATCCCTCCAGTACCAATCTTACCTCCAATACCTTGTAATGGAGCACCTAGATAAAATAACATTCTACAATCCAGTCTATCCCAAGCCATAAGGTAACTATAAGATTCTCCTCTAGGACTTGTCTCGTAATCTTGAGATTTATAATCACATACACCATTCTGCTCAGATGAGGCTTGTAATACTTTATTTGACAAGCCATTTGAGAGTGGTAAGAGATAATCCTTGTAATATTTAGACATTGTGTCACCAGTTGTAAAAAACATTACCAGAGCAAACTTTATTATTAACATGTATAATTCTTGTGGACCATGCTGCACTCCACCTGCTATTACCTTAATCGAAAATAGTATGAGAGCTAGGACTAATAATGCAGTAACAGTGTTTTTTAGTCTCTTTTGTGCAACAGATAAGAAACTTTCACCATTTGGCGCACCTACCCCTGCTACTAAATTTTCCAATGATTCTTTTATGCACTGAACTACCATTGAAGTCATTGGCAGTGGCGATAACGATTTGGTTACACCAAAGCAAGCTTTTGAAACATATGGCTCAAAACATCCTTCATTGTTGTACCTTATAAACTTTTGTCCGGCTTTTTCTTTTTCCTTTATGAAAGATAGATAATCTTGATCTCCTGGTATTGAAAGCTCTGATTCTTGACCACCTGTATTTTTAAATATAGCTTTAGATTTTTCACATTGTGGAGCTGGTGGAGAAGGAGGTAAATCAGTACATCCCATCTCTCCTTGAGGCCAAGCAGACATACTGATTCCGAAAGAACTTATACAAGTTAAATCCACACATAATCTACCCATTCTTCGGAATGCTTTAAATTTTGCTCCATGAATCCACTTTTCCTCTCCAGCTTTTAGAGCTTCACACCTTAATGCACCGTCAATATTGGACCATGGACGCTTATTAATAATATTAAGTTCTTTCTCCCTTGGATCAAAATCAGTAATCTCATCGAAGATACTGCCAAATGTTATAGGTTTTCTATGACATATCTCTATGTGTTGACTATATTGTGTTCTATTTTTTGGCCAGTAATAATGATCTGTAGAGTCTGCATTACCTAAATTTAAATCAATAATATTTGTCTCTATGCTCTTACTACTCTCACTTGTATTAGCAATTTTATCCTTGAGACATTTAAAATATTCCTCTTCTTTTTCATAATTCTTATCTGTACAACTATCATACTGTTGATCATGAAGCTTAAAATCTTTATACTTACCAGCATCATCTCGTATCACTGGATGTCTTACAAAACTATGCTCACAAACAATTAACCCGCCTATCGCCTTCCAGAGTCCTACTACTGCAGCAATTGTCCCTGCAATAACAATTGCAGTAAATAATCCAGCAGAAGAAACAATTAAAACAACAGCAGTCCAGACCACGCCAATCAAAATAGCTATAGAAGCTATTACTGCAGCAGTTTTAAATAGAGCACAATTTGGATCTGTTGCTCGAACTGCTTCACCTTGAGAATTAAATCTGCTAACAATCTCTGTATCATTACTACCAGTAATTTCATCCGCACTTACTGAATATGCTATTAAAAAATCTATATTTAATAACAATATAGCAGCAAGTAACAATATCGATTTAATTTTAAACATTTTTCACCTTTTGATAAAATATAGGTAGCCAAACTTTTGGATCATGACCAACTTCTTTCAATATATCAGACAGCAACACTACTGTTTCTGCGCGTCCAGATAATACATGAATTACATCTTCTAGACCACGTAAATCTATTCTTGCAATAACAGCATTTACTCCCTGTTTTACCAAAAAAAATCTTGTAGCAGGATCTGTATGTTTTATTAAGATGTACTCACGCTCAGTGAGCATAAAAACATCACGATAAATACTAGTAGCTTTTAAATTAGGTAAAAAAATTTGCGTTGCTGTTTGTTGTACGAGAGTATCACTTATAGAACTTTTACTTGCATCTTCAACACTTTGAGTAGCAAAAATCACAAATGCATTTAATTTTCTAAGCACTTTTAACCAATCCTTTATTTTTGGTGCAAAAACTGGATTATCTATTAATGCCCATGCCTCATCTAAAACAATCATAGACGGTGTGCCATCAAGAGATAAACTAATCCTATGAAAAAGGTAGAGTAGCACAGGCCCAAGAGCAAAAGGATCTTTGAGTAAGTATCCCATTTCAAAACCAAATACTCTTGACTGTGAAAAATCTATTAAATCTTCTTTATTATCAAATACTGCAGCATGCGAACCATCACCATACCACATAGATATTGCACCTGCCAAAGTGTCTGGACCTGATAAACCTAAAAACGGTATAAGATTTGTCAAAAATCTGTCAGTTTTCTTTAATTTAAAATTACCTTCTATAGCAGCATTAATATGCTCTATATCTTCAGAAGTAAATTTCTTATTATACACAGAAATTAAAGCTTTTATCCATTCCATTAAAAATGTTCTATTATCAGGAGTATCATCAAGCTGCAAAGGATTAAAATTTGTTGGAGTTCTAGGTTCTATTACTGTATATACTCCGCCTAACGCTCTCAGAAAAATTTCCGCACCGCGATCCTTATCAAAAAAGAATATCCTTGGAGATGCTTTTATTGCTTGTGCACAGAGAAAATTCATTAGCACAGTTTTACCTGCACCAGTTGGTCCAATAATCATTGTATGTCCAACATCCCTTATATGAAAGTTAAAGAAAAATGCAGTACCGGATGTTGTGTCAAATACTGTAATGGCTTCTCCCCAATGATTACCGAATTTATTACCTGTAGGGTAATTATGTTGCGCAGCAAATCCTGCTAAATTTAGAGTACTTATTACTCCTTTTCTTGCTATAAAATCGAAATTACCTGGAAGTTGAGACCAAAAAGAAGGCTCGAGATTAACTTTTTCTCTAACAGGATAAATTCCACAATTTGAAAGTTCAGATTCAATTAATGATAAAGCATTATCGAGAGATTTAGGATTTTTTTCTACACACAATATAGTAAGATTATGATTGCCAAAAGCAATTTTCCCACTCATTGCATCATCTAATGCTTGAGAAATTTCTGCTACCTGAGAAATGGCTTTATCTTGGGATTGTATCATGCGATTTTGTTGTATTTGCATTTTTGTAATTGCAAGTTGTCTATTAATAAAGTGAAATGATTGTGTTATAATAAGCTCATATGGAAGTTGTAGAAATGAATCAAGCATCCCTGCAGAAGTTTGATGACTATATTCTTTTATACTTACTATCCCAGCATATTTATTACTGTTGTGGGTAACAATTTGTACTACTTTCTGTCCGAAGTATAACCTATATAGAGGTAAATACTTTCCTATCTCTGTGCTAACAGGACAAAGTACATTAGTTACAAAACCGCAATTTATAATTCTCACTAGAAACTCCATAATTTCACAATGTAAACCATTTACTGTGTTTTTAACTTCTAGTACTTTTGGTGAATAATTTCTTAAACTTGTGATAATGCGATTTGTTATTTCCTCTAAATCTTCATAAGTTGCACGCATATCATTTTCACGATTTTTTTGAGAGGCAACTTGACCAAATTTCTTAAAAAAACTGGATAAAAAATCCACACCTTTTGCATCAGATTTTCGAATTACTGTAATGTATAGGTCATTACTAAATGACTGTCTAGTTGCATGTTTTTCTTTCCATTTCAAATTAACATGATTAGCAAAAAAATTTGGTAAATTTTTACTTGCAAATTCATCAGAAAAAATATTTTTTCTACGTCTAATTATATGAAAATATAAGCTAAAAGCAGGAGATGATATACTACGAAGCATCTGATTTCTAATATTGTTTTGTATTGTCAAATCTTCATCATCAGCTGTCTCAAATGCAAATCCATCTAATTTTATGACTTTCATTAATGAATCATCTTTCATCATCAAAGTTGTGCTATTCCAATAACACGAATATGGAAGAAATTCAGAAGTATGGATTTCTCTATTAAATATAGATCTTTTTTTCGATTTAATAGAACTAAATTTTAACATATAAGTAACTGTTAAATTATATCATATGAATTAGCACCATGATAAAAACGATTCAAGCATCTTGAACATTTTTGCAACTTTATCATAAAAATTTCTATAAATAACGGTTCTTTTGAAGAAGCTATAAAGCCTAACATATGTATTCCTGGTCCAAGAAAGAAAAGAACTCTAAGATCATTTGAATAAATGAAAGTCAACACGCTTATCAATAAATTAAATATTGCAAACGTGAAAGTTACACCTAGAATCATTGCAGGTCTCGTAAGCCCTTTAAATAATTGATCTGTTTGTATAGTTCCTATAGACATTTTTTACCTATTTATTACTTAGTTTTCTATATAACACAATCTAACATAAAAAATCAATTGAAGCAGAGAGTATTTAAGATAAAATTAAAGATGATGTCTTAATAATTGAGTATTTTATATGACAAGTTGGCCATTTCAAGAAGCAGAAAAAATATTGGAACGTTTTTCCGATCAAAAAGAAATTGTGTTCGAAACTGGGTATGGTCCATCAGGATTACCACATATTGGAACTTTTGGTGAGGTTTTTCGTACTACAGTTGTGATCAATGCACTGAAGAAGATTTCACCTGGAGTAAAAGTCAAGCTTATTGCTGTTTCAGATGACATGGATGGCTTGCGCAAAATACCAGATAATATTCCTAATCGTGAAATGTTGATAGGACACCTGAATAAACCTTTAACTATGATACCAGATCCATTTGGTACCCATGAGAGTTATGGTCATCATATGAATTCTTTGTTATGTAAATTTCTTGACCTTTTTGAATTCGAATATGAATTTAGAAGTTCAACAGAATCTTATAAGTCAGGCATATATGATGATAAGCTGTTGTTGTTACTTAAAAACTACAATAAAGTAATGGATGTAATGCTTCCATCATTAAGAGAAGAAAGACAAAAAACTTATAGTCCGTTTTTACCAATCTGTGCTAAAACTTCTAGAGTTCTACAAGTTCCAATTCTTGAAATAAAAGAAAATAGTGGAACAATAATATATGAAGATTTAGATGGAGAAAGCATAGAAACTCCTATTACTAAAGGAAGGTGTAAGTTGCAGTGGAAGCCAGATTGGGGAATGAGATGGGCTGCATTTGGAGTAAATTATGAAACTCATGGAAAGGATTTAACTCCATCTGCTGTTCTCTCAAGTCAAATATGCGAAATACTTGGAGCAAAATCTCCTCTTTTATTTTGTTATGAGCTTTTCCTTGATAAAGAAGGAAAAAAGATTTCAAAGTCAAAGGGCAATGGGATTTCGATTGAAGAATGGCTAACTTATGCACCCACAGAAAGTTTAGCTTTATATATTTTTCAAAATCCTAAAAAGGCTAAACGTTTATACTTTGATGTGATACCAAAATCAACTGATGAATACTTAGAACTTATAGAAAGTTATAATAAAAAAGAGGATGTTAACAATCCTGTTTGGCATATTCATCAGAGCAATGTACCTAATGTACAAATATCAGGCATAAACTTTACACTACTTTTTAATCTATCAGCAGCTTGTAATGCTGAAAATAAAAAAATTCTCTGGGGATTTATATCAACTTATGCTCCAGATGTTACACCTGAAAATAATAAAACCCTTGATAAACTTTCAGAGCTTGCAGTAAAATATTATCACGATTTTATAAAACCAACAAAATCATATAAAATTCCAAATGAAAAAGAAAAGAGTGCTTTACTAGATTTACAAAAAGTTCTACTCTCTTTACCTATGATAGCTACTGCTGAAGAGATACAAACTCAAATATTTTTTCTTGGAAAAAAACATAATTATGTTAATTTGCGTGATTGGTTTCAGTTATTATATGAAACATTGCTTGGTCAAAAAACTGGCCCAAGGATGGGTTCTTTTATCAAATTATATGGAATAGATAATACAATTTCTCTTATAGAAGAGATTACAAAAGAAAAGAGTTTTGCTACTAAAATTTAGATGAGTGAAAGAATAGTTAACGAATTTAATATCTTCCAATAAACCTGAAATTTTTATCCATAACTTGACACTTTAAAACTGCTTACATCGTTTATAAGATGCACCTTTAAAAATTTTAAAGAAACAAATCTAACCTCTCATTGGCATTACAATATATGATGCATCAGAGTAATCTTCATCAGTAATGACAACAGCACTATGCTTATCTGTAAAATTAAATTTGCAGTGATTTTTTACGCAAGATAAAACCTCAAGTAGGTAACGTGCGTTAAAAGATATTTCTATAGAGTCATTACTATATTCTACATCAAGAACTTCAATAGCACTGCCTCCACTTTCCGAACTTGCATGTAAAGATAGTTTATTTTTATCTAAAAGAAATTTTATTGAGCGAACTTTATCGGAAATAATTACGGAAACACGATCTATAGCACTTGCAAGTCTATCACTTTCAATAATTAGTTGTTTACTCTGAGGAGATATTGAGAGAAATGAATTATAGTTAGGAAAAACACCATCTATAAGCTTAGATAGCACAATATACTCTTCACAAGTAAACTTAATTTTTCTATCTGATAGCTCAATCTTTATCAAACTAGTATCTAGTATTTTTAATAATTCTAAAATGGTTTTACGTGGAATTATTATACCAAAGTTGCCTTGAACACTATCAGGTTTACATTTTTTTATACAAGATAAACGATGACTATCTGTTGCTACAAAATATAAAGACTCATTGTCAGAGTGCATATACATTCCATTGAGGTTATATCTAGTTCCATCCAAAGATATAGAAAATTTAGTTTTATTTAATGCAT
>NZ_JAZHPY010000052.1:0-7655 GCF_036711655.1 Wolbachia endosymbiont of Pentidionis agamae
AGGTAAGTGAAGTTATTGGTACTGCTCATTCTATGGGTATAGAAGTGATGGAGGATAATGATGATACAAAGAGCTAATAGTATATATAATGCTTATGATTGTTTTTGCAATATTATAAGCTCTGCTTCGGCTAAATTTATTGAATCGATTGATGTTTCTGTGAATCTCAATATTAATTCACGAAAGTCTGAAGAGCGGGTGCGTGGCGTGGTAACTTTCCCAAAGGGGATAGGCAAGTTGCCTAAAATTGCAGTTTTTGCCCATGATGAAGTTTTATTAAAAACAGAGGAGGAGCGAGTTGATTTTCTAGGGGGAGTTGATTTAATTGAAGAGGTAAAGAGCAATAAAAGATTAAATGTTGATTGGTGCATAGCAACCCCTGACATTATGCCTTTAATCGCGCCTATTGCAAAAATTTTAGGCTCTAAGGACTTGATGCCAAATCCCAAGTATGGTACTGTTACATCTGATATAATAAAAGAAGTTAAGTCTATAAAATCAGGTAAGGTCAAGTTTAAATCTGAAAAAAATGGTATAGTCCATGGTAAGCTTGGTACTATTAAATTTGATATTGATGATTTATTAGTTAATCTTAAAGCTTTTTTGAAAGCTATTGTAGCAAGTAAACCTTCTTCTGTGAAAGGGGCTTTTATAAAAAGTGTCTTCCTTAGTTCAACTATGGGTAAGGCTTATAAAATAGATAAAGTAGAAAGTATAATTTAAGGGGAAGTAGTGATAATGAAGCGTAAGATAAAGGATATATGCATACAAAATATAATGAATATATTTTTGGCTAATAATTTTTTAATTTTAGTGAACTTTAGGTCCCTAAATTCAATTGAATCTTTAAGTATTAGAAATGACTTAAAAAGAGTTAATGGTAGATTTTTAGTAATTAAAAATACTTTAGCTCGATTAGCTTTGAAGCAAACCAATGATTTTTCTTATTTATTAGATAAATTTTTTGGTCCTGTAGCTCTTGTTTATACTGATGCTAGCATTATAGAGATTGCAAAGTTGATTGTAGGGTTGGATAAAGAAAGGGTATCAATTGTGTGTGCAACTCTCTCAAAGCGTTTTTTAACAGTTGAAGAGGTGAGTGAGTTAGCTGAGTTGCCATCTCTGGATAAATTGCGCATCAAGATTATGCATTTGATTTCTTATAGTGTTCCTTCTCGATTAGCATTATCGATTAACTCTCCTATGATGAGATTAGGGAAAATACTTAATTATTGTAGTTCCGAAAAATAAATTTATTATTAATATAGGTAATAGTTATGAATAATATAACAAGTGATTTGGTTGATAAGATACTGTCTTTAAGTATTTTGGAAGCTGCTGAAGTTGTCAAGAAATTGGAGGAAAGAATAGGTTTACCAGTTGGTTCTTTTGCTTTTTCTTCTCCTGGAGTTGCTTCTAGCTCAACTGTTGAAAATTCTACTTCTTCTGCTGCGCAAGAAAAAAGTGAATATAAAGTTGTAATTAAAGAAATTAATGCAAGTGACAAAATAAAGGTTATTAAGGCTGTTAGGGAAATAAATTCCACATTAGGTTTAAAAGAAGCGAAAGAACTTGTTGAATCTCTGCCTAAAGATTTAGTTACAAATGTTTCTAAAGATGAAGCAGATAAGATAAAGCAAAAACTTATTGATGCAGGTGCTACTAAGGTAGATCTTGAGTAGAGCGTATTGTTAATACATTTTAATGTTTGTAAGCTTTTTGTTTGTTTTGGGTAATTTTTGATGGCTTCTGCTGCGTATACTAATAAATCTTATCTGTCTGTTCCTAGAATTTCTTATTCTAAGTCAATTGGCCTAGAGGATTCTTTATTAGACTTAATTGGGGTGCAAAAAGAATCTTATGGTTCCTTTATTGATCAAAGTAATGGTAATAAAAAACTTGCAGATATTCTTTGTAAAATTTTTCCAATAAATGATCCTTTAGATAGAGCAGTTCTTGAGTTTGTGGATTGTAAGATAGAGGATCCTAAGTACACTGAACATGATTGTGTAAAGCGTGGCATTACTTTTTCTGTTGCTATTAATGTATCGATACGACTTGCTATTATTCAAGAGGGTAAATCTTTACATGAATATTATAATGCCATTGATACTAATAAAAATATAGCAGAATACGTAAAACACACGAAAGAGCAGGAAGTTCGTATTTGTGAGTTGCCAATGATGACTGATAAAGGGACTTTCATTATTAATGGAATAGAAAAAGTAATAGTTTCGCAGATGCATAGATCTCCAGGTGTGTTTTTTGATAGTGATAAAGGAAAAACATATGCTTCTGGCAAATTTATTTATTCTGCTAGAGTTATCCCATATAGAGGTTCATGGCTTGATTTTGAATTTGATGTTAAAGATCATTTATATTTCCGTGTTGATAGAAAAAAGAAATTACCTGTTTCTGTATTACTAAAAGCATTAGGTTTATCAAATAATGATATACTAGATACGTTCTATGAAAAAATTAAATATACAAGGCATCAAGATAAATGGAAAGTTCCATTTATACCTGAGAATTTTAAGGGAGTGAAGTTGCCTTTTGATTTAATGGATATTAATAATAATGTCTTATTGAAGGCTAATGTGCGTATTACTGCTAGGTTAGCTAAGCGTCTTTATGAAGATGGGTTAAAGTATTACTTGATACCGTCTAGTGCTATAATTGGTTCTTTTCTTGGTAATGATTTAGTAGATAGTGCTAGTGGTACTAAAATTTTATCTTCTGGTGAGCCAATCAAGTTGGAGGATATAAAAAAGTTTGAAGTTTTTTCTATAGATGAAATCTATCTACTAAATATAGATAGTGTTTCTGTTGTTGGTCCTTATATTTTAAATACTCTTTTTTTAGAGAAGGATATGTCTTATAAGGAAGCTTTATCTGAAATTTATAAAGTTCTGCGTCCAGGGGAAGTTCCTGTTTTAGAAACAATGGAGGATTTTTTTAAAAATCTTTTCTTTAATCCAGAATATTATGATTTATCTGGTATTGGAAGATTAAAGCTTAATGCTTGTTTTGGGTCAAATTACAATGAGAACTCTAGTACTTTGACTTTTGATGATATTATAAGGGTTATAAAAAAGTTAATATTGGTACGTGATGGCAGAGAAGAAGTAGATGATATAGATCATCTTGGAAACAGAAGAGTAAGGTCAGCAGGTGAATTTATTGAAAATCAATTTAGATCTGGTTTGCTTAAATTAGTGCGTGCAGTTATTGATTGTATGTCAACTTCCAGTTTAGATAAGGTTAATCCTTCTGATTTTATTAATCCTAAAATACTTACTAATGTTTTAAGAGATTTGTTTAATTCTTCTCAATTATCACAGTTTATGGATCAAACAAATCCTTTATCTGAAGTTACTCATAAAAGAAGGTTATCAGCGTTAGGACCAGGTGGTTTAACTAGGGAGAGAGCTGGATTTGAGGTAAGAGATGTTCATCCAACTCATTATGGTAAAATTTGTCCTATTGAAACTCCAGAAGGTCAAAATGTAGGGTTGATTAGCAGTTTAGCTATATATTCTCGTATTAATCAATACGGATTAATCGAAAGTCCTTATAGGAAAGTGTTGGATAGAGTTGTTACTCAAGAGATAGAATATCTTTCTGCTATTGAAGAAAGTATATATTACATAGCAGATGCTAATGTCAAGCTTGATAAAAATAATCGCCTTGTTGATGATGTTGTATACTGTCGCCATAACGGTGACTTTACTATGATAAATAGTAGCAAAGTAAACTATATTGATGTTTCTCCTAAACAAATAATATCAGTTGCAGCTTCCCTCATTCCTTTTTTAGAGAATGATGATGCTACGAGAGCATTGATGGGTTCTAATATGCAACGTCAAGCAGTGCCACTGCTAAAGCCTAGTGCTCCTTTAGTTGGTACTGGTATGGAATCTTTTATTGCTTCTGGGTCTGGTGCTGTTATTTTGGCTAAGCGTTCTGGTATAGTTGATGGTGTTGATGGAAATTCAATAGTGATACGTGCTTTTGACAAAGAAAGTACTGATTACTTGGGTATAGATATTTACCACTTAATGAAATTTCAGCGTTCTAATCACAATACTTGTATTAATCAGAAGCCTTTGGTACAAGTTGGTGATTATGTAAGAGAAAATGATGTAATTGCCGATGGTCCAGGAATTAGTAACGGCGAGCTTGCTCTTGGAAAAAATCTATTAGTGGCATTTATGTCGTGGCAAGGTTATAATTTTGAAGACTCTATCATTATTTCTAGTAATGTAGTCAAGAAAGATTACTTTACTTCAATACATATAGAGGAGTTTGAATGTGTTGTCCATGATACTCCTTTAGGACCAGAAAAAATAGTTCGTTCTGTACCTGATATTAATGAAGAAAATTTATATCATTTAGATGATCATGGTATAGTGAACATTGGTACAAGAGTTAGTGCAGGAGATATGCTTGTAGGAAAAGTTACTCCTAAACCTTCTGTTACATTATCACCTGAAACGAAATTGTTAATGATCATTTTCGGTAAGAAATCGTTTGATTGTGCAGATTCTTCTTTATATTTGTCTCCTGATGTAGAAGGTACAGTAATTGATGTGCATATTTCTACTCGTAGAGGAGTTGAAGAAAATGGTAGAGCATTATTAATCAAACAAAAGGAAATTAATAATTATGAAAAGGAGCGTGATTATAAAATTAGTGTTGCTCATGGATATTTTTACGACGAGTTGAAGAAAATTCTTATCAATTCTAACATAAAAAGCGAGGAATTTTTGAATTCAATTGATCGTGAAAAATGGTGGGAAATAGCTGTAAAAGATTCTATTATTCGCGAAAAAATCAACAGATTAAATAAAGATTTTAATGGAATGGTATGTGATGCAAGGGAGCATTGTAAGCAAAAAGTAAAAAAATTAAATGAAGGGTATGATCTCCCTCAAGGTGTGTTGATGATAGTAAAAGTTTTTGTTGCTGTAAAACATAGTTTACAACCAGGAGATAAAGTTGCTGGTAGACATGGAAATAAAGGTGTTGTTTCTAGAGTTGTTCCAGTAGAAGATATGCCATATCTTGATGATGGCACACCTGTAGATATTATTTTAAATCCTCTAAGTGTGCCTTCCAGAATGAATATAGGTCAAATACTTGAAAGTCATGTAGGGTGGGCTTCTAAAAAATTGGGAGAAAAAGTAGGCAAAATCGTTGATGAAATTGTTAAAGCTAGTTTGGATTGTTATAAACAAATCGATAATTTAGGTGATAACTCTTTTTTAAATTCTATCGTTTCTGATGCATCAAAAGTCGCAAACAACTTAAGTTTAACTTTTGCTTTTATGAAAAGTTATAATGCTCTTTCTCAAGAAGCAAAAAATTTAAATAGTATATTGAAGGATGTTATTCAATATTACTTAGATTCTTGTGGTGTACATTTAGGTAATCTACGTAATTTACTTATTGAAATTTATGACCTTAGTAATGATAAATCTGTTTGTGCAGATATCTGTAGGATGAATAATGAAGATTTGGTGAGTTTTGCAGATAGATTGCGCGATGGAGTTCCTGTTTCCGCACAAGTATTTGAAGGTCCAAAAGATGAAGAAATTACTAAGTTATTTAAGCTTGCTGATCTAGATCCTTCTGGGCAAGTAGTCTTATATGATGGTCGTACTGATGAAAAATTCGATCGTAAAGTTACTGTAGGTTATATGTACATAATGAAATTACATCATTTGGTTGATGATAAAATTCATGCTCGTTCTGTAGGGCCTTATAGTCTTGTTACTCAGCAGCCTCTGGGAGGAAAATCTCATTTTGGTGGCCAGCGCTTTGGTGAGATGGAATGTTGGACTCTGCAAGCTTATGGTGCTGCCTATACATTACAGGAAATGCTTACAGTAAAATCTGATGATATGGATGGTAGAGTAAAAATTTATGAGTCAATAATTAAAGGTGATAGTAATTTTGAGTGCGGGCTTCCTGAGTCTTTTAATGTGATGATAAAGGAGCTTCAATCTTTGTGTCTTAATGTAGTTTTAAAGCAGAATGACACACCTATATATAATGTATCTTCTACTAATATTGCACGGTCTTTTGATAAAATAAATATATCAATTGCTAGTCCTGAGAGTATTAAATCTATGTCTTATGGTGAAGTAAAAGATATTTCAACAGCAAATTATCGTACGTTCAAAGTTGAGAAGGGAGGCCTATTCTGTCCTAAAATTTTTGGTCCTGTAAATGACTATGAATGTTTGTGTGGAAAGTATAAAAAAAGAAGACATAGGGGAATAGTATGTGATAAGTGTGGAGTAGAGGTGACATCTTCTAAAGTACGAAGAGAAAGGATGGGGCATATAGAGCTTGCTTCGCCTGTTGCACATATATGGTTTTTAAAGTTACTTCCTTCTAGGATAGGAGCATTATTAGACATGTCCCTAAGAGATATTGAACATATTTTATATAGCGGGAATTATATTGTAATAGACCCTTTAATATCATCATTTAATAAAGGTGAGATAATTACTGAAAAAGCTTATAATGAAACTAGGGATAATTATGGAGATGGTAGCATAGTTGCTATGCAAGGCATTGAAGCTATAAGAGAGATGCTATCTCGGTTAGACTTGTATGCTATTAGAAGAGATCTTAGATTAGAATTAGAATCTGTTACTTCTGAATTAAAAAGAAAAAAAATCATAAAAAGGTTAAGCCTTGTTGAAAGTTTCATTAAGTCTGGTAATAAACCTGAATGGATGGTGCTTACAACTATACCTATATTACCGCCAGATTTACGTCCTCTAGTATCACTTGAAAGTGGTCGCCCTGCAGTTTCCGACCTTAATCATCATTACAGAACTATTATTAATAGAAATAATAGGCTTAAGAAATTACTTAGCCTAAATCCTCCAGAAATCATGATTCGTAATGAGAAAAGAATGTTGCAGGAGGCAGTGGATTCTTTGTTTGATAATAGCCGTCGTAATATTTTTACGAATAAAGCTGGTAATTTTGGCTACAAGAAATCTTTGAGTGATATGCTGAAAGGAAAGCAAGGGCGTTTTCGCCAGAATCTTTTAGGTAAAAGAGTGGATTATTCTGGGCGTTCTGTGATAGTTGTCGGTCCTACTTTAAAATTATATCAGTGTGGGTTACCAAAAAGAATGGCTCTTGAATTATTCAAGCCTTTTGTTTATTCAAAACTTAAAATGTATGGCATTGCTCCTACTATTAAGTTTGCAAGTAAGATGGTAAAGGCAGAAAAATCAGAAGTATGGGATGTATTAGAAGAAGTAATTAAAGAGCATCCGGTTTTACTTAATAGGGCTCCTACTTTACACAGGCTTGGTATACAAGCATTTGAACCAATTCTTATTGAGGGAAAGGCAATACAACTACATCCTCTTGTTTGTACAGCTTTTAATGCTGATTTTGATGGTGACCAGATGGCTGTTCATGTTCCTCTTTCTCTCGAGGCTCAACTTGAAGCTAGAATTCTTATGATGTCAACTAATAACATTATTAGCCCTTCTAATGGTAGGCCTATCATAGTACCTAGTAAGGATATAGTACTTGGTATATACTATCTTACTCTTCAAAAGAAAGATTCTGAAGATGATTTTGTAGATAACATATCTTATTTTGGATGTTTTAGTGATGTAAAG
>NZ_JAZHPY010000053.1:0-7228 GCF_036711655.1 Wolbachia endosymbiont of Pentidionis agamae
AAATTTCTTCAATATATTATCTTCTATATACGGGATTACCTCCGCCTCCATCTCATACTTTTTCAGTGTCTCCGTGCTATCACGAATAAACGGTTTATACAGCACCTTCATGCAATAATACATATTCTCTTCTGTTATCTCTTCTAGCCCATAACCCAGAAATTCTTTTAAATCACATAGTACAACAGTTGAATGACTTTCGTATGCTCGTGATATAATCTGCACAGCACTATAAACCTGTTCTATCTTATAAAAGATCTCTTGTGACTGTTCATATTGATTCTTATCTGGATGATATTTTAGCAATAAGCCTTTAAGAGCATGTGATAGGTCTATTATATCATCGCTGTTACTCAAAAGACATAACATTCGTAAACTTTCCTCTAATGTGCTTTTATCATCTATTTTTCTTAATCTTTCGTTGAGAATATTCATCATTCCTATGCTATTTTCATTTCCAGGTACTATTTTCCATAGCAACCGCTTTGTATAATTAAACAACTTGTAGTAATGGTCTTTTCTTCCATTATCTATATCGCAGTAGCCAGTTTCATAATGATAGCGTAGCTTTGCAATATCATTTTTAAATTCCTTCTCAAATTCTTTATGGTAATAATCTAACATTTTAATATATGTGTCACCTCCAAATGCCTGCCCACACCCTTTTAGAGTATTTTCTCTTTTAGAGCGCACTGAATTTATATAACTTAAAAAATCTAAAACTTCCTTATTTCTAAATTTACTGTCGATTTCATTTTCATAAGCAGCAAAATCAGTTGTGCTCATATCAATTAAATACCTAGCGTGACACTCAAACTCAGCAGCATCAACAACACCTCGTAATGAATCAATGTATCCATTATCAGGAACTCGTAATTCTAACCCTCCAACCATAATTTCTACCTCCTTATAAATTTTAACGTAGTCTACAATTTTTTTTCAAAATAGGTTCTTATGAACTCTTGCCATAATTTCAGATATATAGATGCAGCAACAAACCCTGGTACAAAATATATTCCGAGCAGAAGGAACATCACTCCCACACATGCAGAAATAAACAAGATTTGCTTTTTAGAAAGAGTTTTATCATCTAGCTTGGCATAGTGAGATACATTGCTGCTACACCATGCTATCTTATGCTCACCAAACTTACGAATTAACCACCTCAGCTCTTCCTTATCTTTTGGATAATGTTCGTTTTCATTCCACCAAAACTTTGAATATAAAATATCCTTTAGCTTCTCACTTTCTAGAAATTTAAGAAATTCTTCTACTCTTCTCATATCTGCCAAGAAGGTCCTGCAACTGGTTCAAAGTTTACTTCTTCAAGTGCAGAGTTTGGATCTTGCATTTGAAGTTTTTTTACTATCTCTTCCACTTCGATTTTTTCTTTCTCTAATATCTTCTGCTCTTTCTCTGCTAGATCTCTCATCTGCACCACTCTTGTTACTACACTGCTACTTAATCTATCGATATCTTGGTCATTATATTTTGGTGCATTTTTTCTTACTTCTTCCTCTTCTTCTTCTCTTCTTATAAAATCTCTGCTCAGTCTCTCAAATTCATTTGCAAGTTCCGATAACTTTTTAAGGTTAACTTCCTTTTCTGTTTCTTTGTTGAAGTTCTTATATTCCGCACAGAGATTCTTAAATTTTGCACCATACTCTTTATTTAAAATTAGAAAAGTATATTGCTCTGTTAAGAATTTCTCTACATCCTGATTTTGCATTATTACTGGTATAGATATATTGAAACTTGAAGCCTCACCATAAAGAAACCGAATAGCCTTCACTTTCGCTTCAGCTTCCTCTCTACCTATTCTTTCTTCTTCCTTAGCTTTTCTTTCTTCTTCCGCTTTCGCCTCCGCTTCCTTTCTTCCTCTTCTTTCTTCATTTGCTATTGCTTTCGCTGCTTCATGCTTTTCTCCTAATCTATGTTTCTCTTTTTCATCACTAATACTTTTTGAATTAAGTGCTTCAGCAGCTTCTTGTTTCTCTTTTGTTGCTTTGTCAATTTCATATTTTGTAGCTTGCTCAGCTATGTATTCTTTGCGTCTTCTAATAAACCCTGATGCTAGATCTTTAAATGTGGGCATTCTATTTTTTGAATCATGTTGAAGGTTGCATACACTGTTAAACAGTGTTCCATTTACCTGAAATACCCATATATATTTAGAATTTTTCTTGATATCTTTTATTGCTTGATAGAATAAGTCGTCATCACCTGTGGCAACACTTTTTTTTAAAGCCTCTTCACACATCATAAAACTTTCTGCTTCTTTTTTTCTGTACGATTCCCAATAAGAAGAACGAAGTACCTTTGTTAATCGAGATTTTTCTTTACTCTCCTTACCTTTCTTTATTAGTCCGTTTCTATAATCAATTAACTCATTTGCCAATGCTGGAAATTCATTATCAACTTTAGATAGCATTAACCTCTTCAGTTCTTCATATTTAGATTTATCTAGCTTTTTTAGCTGTTTTTCAAGTTCTTCACGAAATGATAAATCTCTTTCAGTGCTTTTGCTATCATGAATAAAATTTTTGCACTCAACAAACATTCTCATCTCTTGATATTGCTTATAATAAGTGGAGTGAAAAAGACGCTGTATAAAACTAAACTCTAGTTCTTATTCTAGTTCACTTAATGTCGCTATATTTTCTTGCTTCCCAAAAACTTTGCCAATCATATCCTCTTTTGTCTTCTTTAGCACTTCAACATACTTATCCAAACTTTCTTCTATATCACTTAAGATGTCATCAGTAATAGAGATATGGAAAGCTTCCTTTATCTCTTCCAACTCTAATAAAGGTAATCTATTACGTAGTGAAAGTAGTTTGTGTGATTCATGTTCTCCACGTTCTTTAAACTCTATAGATAACATATCTTTATACAAACGTTCAATTTCTGAAAATCCGAGATCTGTCGGTAGTAATAACTCATTCTTAAATTCTCCTCCGTTACATACAGCTAAGAGCTCTAAGTCTTTCTTTTTATTATCCCTTTCCCTATAATTTGCTGCTATTTCTGCTATTTCATTCAGCATTTCCTGCTCCACTCTAGATAGAAGATATACATGCATATTGTCTGATATATAAGCTAACCCTTTTTCTATAACCTCACCCATACTATTTTGTTGATTTGAAGTACATTTTCTCTGCAGAATTATCTCGCTCGTGGTCAATTCATCAGCTCTACTAATGATTCTACGATTTACTGTTTTATAATTCATCTTCCCTATTGGATCGTCAATATCAACACATCTCATGAGGGATAATAGCTC
Organism: Wolbachia endosymbiont of Pentidionis agamae; assembly: GCF_036711655.1. NCBI lineage: Bacteria > Pseudomonadati > Pseudomonadota > Alphaproteobacteria > Rickettsiales > Anaplasmataceae > Wolbachia > Wolbachia endosymbiont of Pentidionis agamae. Next base: position 3,284 of record NZ_JAZHPY010000053.1, read on the forward strand.
ACTTTTTACTCCGATATCATCAGCTAAGGTTTTAATATAATTATCTAATAACTCATTTATTACTCTTCTCATAATTTCTTTGTTAAAAGAAGTGCCAAGCTTACTTACTACATTTGAACCATCTCCTGCAATTTCTTTATATAATAAATGTTTCTTACTTTCTCTTGCTTCATTAACAACCTTCTGCAATAACTCTTCATACCACTCATCAAAAAAAGTTTGATTTTTTATCTTGATTAGCGAAAGTTCATTGTGTTTTATAATCCCGTTTGCATCTCTTATTTTATCATTGTACTTCAAATACTCCTCTTTTGCCTTTTCTATATATACATATTTATCTTCACTTTCTCTAGCTTCCAGCAGTACATTCTCCAGTTCTCTTCTCTCTTTATTAGAAATATAGTTATGATAGATTCCAATTACTCTTTGTGTATTAAAAGTGCATAAACTTGATAAATCTGTTTCCCGAATATATTTTTTTAAATCAGATTGTGGATCGGAATAATTATTGTTAGTTAAAGATTTTAATTTATTACTTGATAATGGTAAAAGAATGTTTTGACGTAATCTACCTTCATTTCCTGTTACTTCCTCACCTATAGTATTCTTTATACGATCCACAAAAATCTCATTTTCTGACTTTTTATACTCAGTAAGAACATTAAGAAGCGCACTATAAGATTGATATTTAGCTTGTGCAATAACCGTTTTAGTAAAAAAGAAACTAGAACAATACATAGACAACCCAATAAGAGACCTTGTGCCAATCAATGCCTGCAGAAGCTTTAAATCTCCTGCTTTAATTATACCCTTTACTTGTTCTTCAAATGGCTTGTCAAAAAAACTTGGCATACACCTCCAACCTATTTATATAAAGTTAACAACCTATGTTAAAGTATAGCTTATTGGGTAGCGGTATGCAAACTTATAATGCTGTTTTAATCATTGGCTATGCTTTTCTCTAGGAGATTAAAAAGCTTCAACTGCTCACTCCAAAGCAAGCTCATCTTCGTAAAGTTACTTAACCTGATGTGTGATGGTTGTTTTCCATCTAATATTGCTTCTTTTATCTCCGGTGCAAGAAAGTTTAACTTTAGAATTAAGCTGACATATTTCAAACATGCTATTTTATTCTTAGAACATATTTCTTTAATAGTTGCGTATTCTCCATTATCTAACTGATGTCTCCATAGATGTGCACTTACTAATGATTTTAAGAGTAAGTCGTTTTTTTCTCTCTAGTTTCTCCTTTAACAGGAACTAAAATCATACTTTTGCCACTACATTTTTTTAACTTATATTTAATAAAAACTGAAATATCCTGTCCTTTAACTTCTATTTTCTCAGTAGTTGCTTTGTACTTTTCTACTAAGTTTTTTAGTCCGTCTTTACTTATTTCTATTTTTAGCCCATCTTCTTTAAACCAAACGACTTTAATTAAAAGTCTTACTATATTTTGTTTTTCTACAGGAAATATATTTTTCCACATCTCCGTTATTCCTTTCAATATTTCAGCAATTACCTTATCGGCTTTTCTAAATGCTTCTTCCATTAAAGCTCCATCTTTTAATATAACTGGTATTTGCTCCATTATTACTTGCTCGATTTCTCCTGCTGCAATGGTATTCTCTTTTCCTTTGCATTCTCTTCCCTTCAAATGCCTTCCACATACGTAGTATCTATACTCTCTATTTTTCTTCTTAGCATAAGTTGACTGCATTGATGCATCACACGCATAGCAACGCATTAATCCTTTCAGTAAGACTGGTTCTCTTTTAGATTCTATATAATTTCTAGTTCTAATATTTTCTTTTACTCTATTCCATAATTCTTCATCAATTATTCCTTCATGTTGTCCTTTATATAATGTTCCCTTATGACTTGCAAAACCTATATAAGTTGGATTAGTTAATATTCCTCTAACCGTTGCTTTTTTAAATTCTTCTCCTTCTTTACCTTTATATCCTTTTGTTCTATAACCTTCTTTATTTAACCTTTTAGTTACATTAGTTATCGACTTCATCTCTACAAAACTTTTAAAAATGTGTTTTACAAGTTCAGCTTCTTTCTCATTTATTATCAGTTTTTTCTCTTTCGCATCATATCCTAGCGGCACTCTGCTTCCCATCCATAAGCCCTTCTTTCTTGATGCCTCTATCTTATCTCTTATTCTTTCACCTGTTAACTCTCTTTCATATTGTGCAAAGCTTAAAACCACATTCATCATTAATCTACCAATTGAATTTGCAGTATTAAAACTTTGAGTTACTGATACAAATGCGACTTTATACTTCTCAAAAATGTCAACTATTTTAGCAAAATCAAGTAATGATCTTGATAAACGGTCTATTTTATACACAATGACTGAGTCTATTTTTCCTACTTTTATATCTTTAAATAATTTTTCTAAACCTGGACATTCTAGATTTGATCCACTATAGCTATTATTAATGAATTTATAGCCTTCTAGTAACTCATGTTTATCATTAATAATGCGATGCTCAAGTTCTGCAATTTGACTCTCTATTGTATTCTCCTGCACTTGTTTTCTCGATGAAACTCTGCATATAATGCTGTTATTTTCATTGTTATCATTTTTTTTCACCTCCTTTTCATTGTTTATTTTTACTGAATACCTCAGTAATTGCTCATAAGCATTCGCTAAATATGTGTCCGCTAATCTGCTAACTTCATAACGACGATGAATAGTTAACTCTCTTTTTCGCATTGTTTTTTTCTGTAAACGTTTTTATAATTAGGAGTACTCTCTTACCATCTACTCCTGTAAAAAGTCGCAACTGTATGACTTACTAAAATTTCTGTAAGTAGTTTGCTATAAACTGAACCAGCTTTTCGATCTGTAAATATTTATGTTTATTTTTCCTTTAAACTTTTTTATCAAACTTTTTCTATTACAAAAATACTCTCTTCAACAGCAGCTTTTTTTCTTTTATTGACTGCTGTTACTTAATTATGCTTCATCTATGAGAGTGAAGTGAAGTCTTTTTCAATCAAAGATTGTATCTTTTTATGTAATATTATAATTAATATATTAAAATTATCGGCCCAACATCATTCCAAGATCTGCTTAAATGTTTATGTTCATGCCAAGTAAGAGCACCTGGATAAAATACCAAAATATGATTTTCTAATTCATGAATTGAATCATCTTGTTCTGAGCCTAAATCATTTTTACACTTAGCATGATATTCCATTAAATTAAATTCTATAACTTTTTGATCAGTAAAATTCTTTTCTTCATAGTGGTAAGTAATATTGAACCTTTCTAAAATTGGCTTAGATTTTAAATTCCATACTTGCTCTGAAAGTCGATCATTTCCCAAAGAAAATCTATCACCTACCTCTTCATAGTAACACAGAGGAAAACAAGCATTTATATCTTCTAAGCTCCAACTATCTGACAATACTATTTGTGCTTTAGCAAATTTAATTGGTGGTAATAAACTCTGTGGTAGAGGATATAGGACTTCGAAATTATACCACTGATGCTGGCGCCTGTAGATACCATGATAATTCTTAGTATGTAGCTCTGTTTCTCCTAGTATTGCAACGTCCAATCTGTATAAATCATTGCTAAAAACTTGTTCGTAATGATTGCGTAGACATTCATCTATGATCTTAACAAATGCTCCTCTGTATCTGAAATAATTAACCCTACCAAATGATAGTACAGGACCATCATATTTTAGCTTAATTCCTGAATAGTCTGATAATAGATTGCCAAAAGCACTCTCATCCAATATAAATCTTCATTTACCCATTTAAGTGCTATTCTTAGTGATACAGGTGTTCCTCTTAAGCGTTGAAACTCTATATAATCTTTAATTGCTTTTCTTTTATCTTTTACCAAAAATAGAAGCTCATTTAAACCATACTCTTCAATCAGCCACGGTAGTATTTTAAAACTAAACTTAAATCCTCTTA
>NZ_JAZHPY010000054.1:0-7078 GCF_036711655.1 Wolbachia endosymbiont of Pentidionis agamae
GCCCTAATTTAAGACTAGAAATTCATCGCAACATAACCTCACATTTCAGAAAGATTGAAACTTATAACCTGTTTAAAATCTATGATAAGGTATACTTTTTATTATTTACTCCTATTTTTTTGTGCAAAGTTTATATATATCATAAGCATAGAAGCACAGACAGTTAAGCCAACTCCAAGTTCAATCAGAAAAATCCCTAGCTTTTGTCCAGCTACTTTATTACTCAGCAATGCATTATAGGATAAAAAATTACTACCAAGTAACATTGTTAGAACCCCTGTTCCAGTGTAAAGTATAATGCCAAACGCTACTACAAACTTTATTACTGAATAAGGTATTGCTTTTAAAGTAGTTGATATACCAAATAACATCGCATGCAGTATTAATCCTGAGGCAATAATGATTCCTGCTTGAAATCCACCTCCAGGGCTATAATCACCATGAAATTGAATATATAGACCAAGTAAAATGATAAAAGGTATCATAAAAAATGATATTATATTTAGTATTGGATCTTTAATCATTTTTTTCCTCCTTTAATATTACTGTCACACATACTGCTGCAGTAAATACTACAATTGTCTCACAAAGAGTATCGTATCCACGGAAACTTGCTAGAATCACTGTTACTATATTCGGTACATCAGCAACTTTTTTTGTGTTTTCTATATAGTATGGTGCAACGTGATTATGAATTGGTGCATTCTGTTCACCAAAATGCGGCATATTTTGGATCAATGTGAATAAGCATAGGAATATTACAATCATCAATATAATGATGAATATATTATGCTTTAATTTCTGAGTTTCCTTCTTTTTCATTAAAGATAGTGCTTCAAACATAAAAATTGTACTTAGACCAGCACCTACAGACGCTTCTGTAATTGCAACATCTGGTGCACTCATTAAAACATATGTGCATGCAATAAATAAGCTAAATAAAGACACTAAAATTGTATTAATTACTAAGTTATTCGATATTAAAATTGCAAATGATATAACTAGTAATAATGTTGGTAATATTATGTTAAACCAGCTAATTACCACTTTTACGCTTTCTATTAGATAGATTATTGGTATTTGCTAAAATATAACTGCTAGTTGAGTTTGTTATCCATATAATAAATATTAACAATACAATTTTTATTGTATTAATCGAGAATTCATTTTGCAAAGCAAGACCAATTAACAGCAGAGATGATCCTGCAGAGTCAGTAATGCCTGCAGCATGTAGCCTTGTATATAAATCTGGAAACCTGATTACCCCTAAGCTAGATACTACTATACAAAACATACCAAAAAATATGAAAACCAATCCCAAGTAAGTCATTTGATCAACATAAATTTCATGAAAGCTATTGTTGATATAAAACTGATGCTTGCATACAGTAACGCTATATCAAGCACAAAAAAATTGCTAGTAACAATCGATATTATTGTTATTAATAAAATTATTTGAGTTGATATAATATTCATTATTAATACTTTGTTAAATAAATCACTTGATTTGAAAAGTATACGACATAGCAGCATCACTATACAAAATAATAAACAAAAAGCACTAACTCCTATCATTTTTTATATAGAAACTAATATTATTTATATAAGTGTAATTGCTATACTAGTCAATAGATTCATATGTTTGATAGACGACGTAAAAAAACAAGTAGTATTAGAAATAAAGAGAATAATCGATAAATAGTATTATATGTTTTTATATAATCTATAATTTTGTAATAGTTTCTAGATCTTTAAAGAAGAAACTATTTCATCATAACTTGGCAATAGACCAATTTCTCCAATTGCTGCTAAAGTTATTTGTCCACATCTTGAGAGTAAAGAAGCTACTACCTCTTTTATATTAGTAATACTTACGTCATTGATTCTCTCTATTAGTTCTTCTTTACTGATATATCTATTATAGATGGAGTAATGATGGTTCAATATCTCTGCCCGTGCACTCATACTTTCTCTAGACATTAAAATTTGAGATGTTATTCTGCACTTTACTCGCGTTACTTCTTCTTCTGTTAAATTCAGTAATACATTTTTTAATTCTTCTGTAATTGAGGTAATAAGCTTTCTTAAATTACTACTATCTGTTCCAGCAAAAATAGATAGTATGCCTGTATCGGTATAACTTGAATTAAATGAATAGATAGAATATGCAAGACCCTGTTTTTCTCTTATTTCTTGAAAAAGCCTTGATGACATTCCTTCACCAAACAGAGAATTAAAAACCTGTAATGTACAGTATTTATTATCATAGTAAGATACTCCAGGAAAACCAATAAGTAGATTCACCTGATCCAATTTACGATATTCTAAATATTCACCTCCTGTATAATGTGCATCATGAAATTTTCTTCTTGATTTCGTGCAGATTTTTGACAGAACTTTTTCAACAAATAAAACTACCCTCTCATGTACAATATCTCCTGCAATAGCAAGTAAAATATTTGTACCGGAATAATATTCATCTATATAGTTATTCAAATCCGCACGAGTGAAAGATTGCACAGTTTCTTTTGTACCTAAAATAGATCTACCAAATGATTGGTTCCTATATGCTACTTCCATATATTTATCAAAAATTATATCATTAGGTAAATCATTGGTTTGAAAAATCTCTTGTAATACTACTCCTTTTTCACGTTTTAATTCATCTTCTGGAAACACAGAATTTATTAATATATCAACCAGTATTTCAAGACCTATTTCTAAATCTTTGTTCAGGATTTTTGCGTAGTATGTAGTACTTTCTCTTCCGGTACTAGCATTAAAGATTCCTCCTATATCATCAAAAGCTTTTGCAATGTCAAATGCAGTTCTAGTTTTTGTGCCTTTAAAAGCCATGTGTTCTAGAAAATGGGATATGCCGTTCTTATCATTACTTTCAGATCTGCTACCAGTATCAACTCTGATGCTCAAAGCTATGGAATTTACATCATTAATATGTTCAGTAATTATACGCAGTCCATTACTAAGTTGTGTTAATTGAGGTATACATTTCTCCATATATTTATTTTCAGTTATGTATGAATTCTTATTTTATCCTAATTCTCTTTATTTTAAAACAAAATATCTTTTTATCATGTGAGTATATTACAAAAAACTGTTATTAAATAATTGGAATTGATAATTTAAGATAGATGCTTTGCAAGAATAGATATGTTTAGAAACCTTTAGTTTTATTCTAAATCTGCAAATTATAGAGCATCTATTTGATTTTAGCACAACCCAATATTTTGAACCCCATTGTTGCGTTCTGCTTTGATTCTTTCTCTCCAAGATCGTCTTTCAAAATTACCTTTTTCAACCGCTTCAAAAACAGAAGACCCTCCTAATAAACAATTTTTCCCTACTTCTTCTTTAGTATTTTTTAATTGGAAAAATTTTTCTCTATCTTCTACCTCAACTTTTATTTGATTATCCTGATTTTTATCAGGATATAACCGGATATTTAATTTTCCTAAACTAGTATTAAATGTTAATAATATTCCATCATCACCAAAAATATCAGTATAATTTCTTACATTATCCCTAATTTCAACTTCTGCTTTATTTTTACCAACTTGTATTATATTGTTGTTTGCTTCTATACTTCCTCGATCTAAGTTTAAATCTTTTATTCGATTTGTAATTTTTACAATATCTACTGTGCTATCTGGTGAATATTCAAAATGAAAAGTTGTGTTATCTATACCTAAGCTATTCAACTGACCATTTGTAACTGCATTTTCTCCAACTTCTCGCAATTTACTCATACGCTCACTATAATTTTTCTCAGCTTTCTTTATATTGATTTTGTGATTTTTATGATTTTTAAATATTGTATTAAGTTTTCTATCAGTTTCTTTATTAAATTTAGCTCCTTTTGAAACAAGGTCACAAACAATGCTACTTGCTATATTTAAATCTTGCTTATCTTTTTTTCCTTTTAATAACTTACATAAGTCATTTATTTTAGATTCTGCAAAAGTGCAACTTTCATTTTCAGGACAATTTAATTGTCTTCCAATATTTATCTCATTACTTACTTCAATTTTTAATTCACTTATACTTTTTGATATTGGTTGTGTTGATTGATTGTTTTCCAGTAGATTAACTGCTTTTTCTTTAAGCGATTGCTTAGGTGAACTGTTACATTTATTTTTCGATTGATCATTCACAGATAGGTTGTTACCTACTTCTTCTTTATCACTTGCAGGAATACCTGAGTTATTTTCATCGCCTTTTTTCTCACTTGTATCCACTGGTAAATTTGCTTGTTGATCACTAGTATCATAAGTCCAATGATCAACTTTCGCAGTAGTATTCTTATTACTAGCCCACAAATCTAAGCCATTATCAACTATTTTCTCTGCATCGCTATTATCTGGCTCTTCCCAATTGCTATTAGATACTGAGCTACTTGCATTCCAACTACCTATTTCAACTTCATTATTTTTGCATATTGCTTGTAATTCACAAGAAAGATCTGGATATAAACTTGGAGGTTCTGCAACATAAGAACCTATTTCTTCATACATGTTGTCTAACAATGGTGCATTAGGCACTTCCTCAAACTCTATAGGAGAAGAAGACTGCATACCAGCTGCTCTCTCTTTAAAAGCATTATCTAATATTTCTTCTATATATTGATTACCACAAGCATATTTTAGTGCTCTTTTGATGCTATTCATTTTAGAGATCTGTGCTAATTCTTTTATGACCTCTAAATTATCAGAATTTAGATTTTCTTTGCTAACTGCTCTCTTAACAGCAATTTCTATTGCAGTGAGACCTCTGCTCAATAATTTTGAACTATCTTTAATATTCGGATTTGCACCGTTCAATAAAAATTCATGCACAGCATCAGGATTATCAGCTATGTGTAAAGGTGTTGCTACGCTATATTGTGTGTTGTCTTGTATATTAATAACACAGCTTGGGTCTAAATTTCCATCTCGGACGTTAATAAAAATACTCTTACTAGTATTTTCCTTTCTTACTAGAATATCACTATTATCTATACTTTCAACGTCATATTCTTTTCCGATATCGCCAATGTCATCCTTTTTGAAACTTTTACACTTTAAATTTATATCTGCTCCATTTCTTATCAAACAGTTTATCATATTAATGTTGCCATATTTAGCTGCAATATGAATTGGTGCAACACCATTTTTATTTTTAGCATCAATGTTTATTCCTGCTTTGACAAGAAGATCTATTGTTTCTTCACTGCAACCAAACTTGATAGCATGATGTAAAAGGTTATTTCCATGATAATCTACAATTCTTGCTGGATTATTTTTTCCATACTTAAAAAGTAATTCCAATATTTTAGGCTCTTTTACTGCGTAATGAAATGCTGTAAAACCAAAGTTATTTTTTTTACTTGGATCTGCACCTCCTTCTAGAAATATCTCTACTGTCTCTTCGTTTCTTGATTCTGCAGCAAACATTAATGCTGTATTACCGTTTTCATTTTTCTCATTAATAAAGTCTTTGATATGAACCCTCCAATCTTGCTTGACATAGTCTATAATGGTTTGTGTAATAGAGTAGGTATCATCATTCAGATCTAATTCAGTTGGTGTACTATCTCTTGGTGAATCGTGGCGTCTTATAAACCTATAACTGTTATAAGATGCGAAATGTAAAACATTATTGTTTTTTTTATCTTTAGCATAAACATTTGCTGTGTTTTTAAAATAAGGTTTACCGTCGTCTACTTTATGTTTCCCATGTATCAGTAAATGCACTATATTTGCACTTCCTAGTAAAGCAGCACAATGTAATGCACTTCGTCCGAGTTTATCCGTTGAATTAATAATTTCCTTTACTGCACTTTCTTTTTGCTTTGTTAAGAATATTTCTGGAATAATATCACTATTTGACATTATAGCATAGTGAAGTAGTGGTTTTCTCAATTCATCATGTGTAGTACTAATTATTGCTCCATTTTCTACTAGTAATTCCACATTTTCTACAAAGTTAGAATCTATAGCAAGATATAGTGGAGTATATCCATTTTTATCTACAGCATTGATATCTGAGTCTGCATCCAGGAATAGTTTAGTAATATTATAATTGTTGCAAGGAATAGCCGTATGCAGAGGAATACGCTTATACTCATTCTTAATATTAGGATCTGCCTTTTTTCTTAAATTTGTTTTTTCTTCTGAATCTAGACAAAAAAGCATCTCAACAGAAACACTATTATTGTTCTCAGCAGCAATATGTAGTGGTGTATTCCCACTTTTATCTTGTAAATTTGGATCTGCTCCGCTATTTAGAAATAATCGTAAAATTTCTGGACTAGTAGCTGCAAATTTATGTAGTAGGGTTGATTCATTATCATCTCTTTTTAACTCAAGAACAGTACATAGATCTTCAGAGGAAGATTCTTCTTCTTTCTCTAAAAATTGTTCAAGTTGTTTAATACATTTACTATATTCAGAAGCGTCCTGAAATTTATCAATTTGATTAAGAACACTCATCAATTTGTTATTAATTTCTTTTTGATATTCTGTAAGTTCAAATTCGTAATTTACAGTTTTTTCACCATTATCAAATCCAATATCACTGTTAAACGTATTGTGCTTCGATAACTTTCTTCTACTTACAAGAGGTGATATGCTGTTTGGGTTAGTTACTAGCGTTTTTGGTTGTGTATGATTTAAATGACCAAAACCATACTCTATAAAATTAGGTTCTGTGTGTTCGAACTCACTCATATTTCCCTCTATAAATTGCCTTACATAGTTTCATTATGTACAGGAAATATTAGCTATGTATTAATATGCATAATATTTTAAATGATTATTTAGTGAGATTAAAAATTTATAAGTTACACTGCAATCAATACAAACTCTTCGAAGAAAGAATTGATTACATCCATGCTATCTATGTTAAATACTTCTACAGAGTTAGTTATTCTTTTTATGAGATTTGATAAAACCTTATTTGGTCCAATTTCAATGCACCTAGCTATATTATTTTTTGCCATAAATAAAACTATTTCTCTCCACCTAACCTTACTTATAATTTGCTGAGATAATAAGTCCTTTATAACTTCAGGTTCAGTTTC
>NZ_JAZHPY010000055.1:0-7027 GCF_036711655.1 Wolbachia endosymbiont of Pentidionis agamae
ATAATTAGTAAATATGTAAAAACTAAATTTTATGAAAATGGCTAATATACAGCTTAATCTGTTTACTAATCATGACACTGACTACAGTATAAATAATTACATTCTTTTAGAGGAAAACAAACAAGTATATAATTTAATTATTAATGATTATTCTTGGAAAAATATTATTCTTTATGGGCCTAAGGGGTCTGGTAAGACTCACATTTCTCATATATGGCAAGAACTAAATAATGCATCTTTTATTGATATAAATAATTTTTTAGATGGTATTAAATATAATGATGCTTTCATTTTAGAAGATATACAAAATATTGAAGATGAAGAAATGTTATTCCATTGTTTCAATTATGTAAAAGAAAATAGTAAGAAGTTCCTAATTACTTCATCAATTCCACCTAAACAACTCAATTTTAAGCTAAATGATTTATCTTCTCGAATCTTATCAGTTATGAGTGTAAAAATATCGCCACCAAGCGATGAACTTTTAAAAATTATTTTAATCAAGCAATTTGCAGACAGGCAATTAAAAATTGATATTAAAGTGGTAAATTATATTATTTCAAGGATGGAACGATCTTTTCATAGCTTTAATATAATAGTACAAAAAATAAGTGAAAAGCTTATAGAGCATGACTACAATACAGGTATTACAATTCCTTTTGTACGCTCTATATTAGAAGAGAATTTAATAGTCTTAAATTTGCAGTGATACAATTCTCAATCTAAAAAAGTTAAAGAATTGCTGAACTTTATGTAAGGTTAGACATGAATATATTAATTTTATGAGTTACGCTACATTCTCTCATTTGTACTTTTTTATAGAATCTTCTATAATTTTTATTAAATCCTTTCTTGTTAAAGTTGTAAGTGGATCATTCATGTTAATATCTTGCAATATTTTTTCTAATCTTTTTTCCCATTCTTCATTTCTCTCTCTTGTACAAAAGTATAAACATACTCCTTAGACGGCTTTTCTTGCTTTTTATAATTAGTACTATTCCACATACCTATCTCCCATTTCAATGGAATACGATAACCATACTTTTTACCATTATGCTTATCTTTCTCATAAGAATAATATTCATTATTACTTTTACCATTTAGTACTACAAAACCTGTTTTTGTGTATAAACTTTCAGTTTTCCAATTATTTTCTCCTGTACTTGAATTTTTTAATGTAAAACCACCTTTTCTATTGATATGGTTTTCTATATGATTTATTTTCGATACACCGAGAATTATACCTTTTACTATCAACTCAGCAGAAATTTCTTTATTATGTTCTACAACAATATGATTTATTGCCCTATCTCTAGCATCCACTGCTAACTTTTCCATTCCCCCTGTATAACCTCCATCAGTATCAGTCACTTCCATAAATTGCTTTTCAAAACTTTTAAAAATATCTCCACTGGCCTCTATTAGCATTCTTCTAATCTTAATCTTTTCTAGATTGCTAAATACTTGAACAATTTTTTTTGCTTTTTTCCTATGATCACTATTATTCATACAATTTACAGCTGAACTAGGTACATCCTTTAGAGCTTCTATTGGTATTGCTTTTGCACAAGTACCAACTGCATTTGCTATTTTACCAGTTTTTGCTTTTCCCCCAACTTCTGCTTCTTTTTTAAATTCATCTAGTTTTGCTTCAAATTTATTAACAAAAACACTAATGAATTTTTCTAGACGTTCATCTATAGTGCCTTCTTCTTTTATAACACCTTTGTCTTTATGATTAACCATTACATTATTTTCTTTTGTAAAAGGAAGATCCCACTAATCACATGTACTCTGATATTCTGATCAAAAATAAATGAAAAAAGAAAACCTAATATAACCATATTGTTCACTATTGTTCATTAAAACAAATTTATATACTTCATTAGTTAATGACATCTCAACCCTTCAATTAACATATCATGATATAATCCTCAACCATTTGTTGAGTCAAGTGCTATGTTTGTTAAGCACATTAATAGGCCTCTTTCGAGATTCATTACTACAAATTCTAGTGATCAGATTACCTCAGTTCAAAACGTTTTCGCCTTTGTGGGCTCCGTTATTTATTAAAAACCCTGCTACCCTAGTGTTTTTAGCTCGAATAGCATAATCTAAAGGAGTAAATCCATTATTATCTTTTTCATTAATATTCGCCACATTTTCTAGTAAGAATCTTATAATACCTACATTTCCATGGTTTACAGCATCATGTAAAGGAATACATCCGTAATTATCTTTTTTATTAATTGCAGAACCTTGTTCTATTAAAATTTCAATAACTGATATGTGACCATGTCTGACAGAGATATGTAAAGGAGTAAAGCCACATAGGGTAACAACATTGATATCAACTTTTTTATTTATTAAAAGCTCCACTACATCTTCTCTACCGTACATAGCAGCAAAATGTAAAACAGTATATCCATCAGCATTAACAGCATTAATATCAGCTCCTCTCTCAATAAGAAACTTGATATTTTCTACATTATTACTTCCAACAGCAAGATGTAAAGCGGTCATTCCTGCGCAATCACCTTCACTCACTATGTGAGAATTAATATCAGCTCCTCCATTTAAGAGAAGGTCTACAATTTCTAAAGGACTATTTTTAAAAACAGCAAGATGTAAGGCAATCATTCCGTCATAATTATCTCCACTGACTATTCGAGCATTAATATCAGCTCCACTATTTAATAGAAGTTTTATAATTTCTAAATAGCCTTCCTTATTATTTGAAAGATCTTCAGAATCTTGTCCAAATTCCTTAGCAACAATGCTACCACTTACAGAAGCAAGATGTAAAGCAGTACATCCAACAACATCAGTAGCATTAACATTAGCTCCGTTATTTATTAATAACTTTACAACTTCCACATAACCTCTTTCAGAAGCAATATGTAAAACAGTAGGATCCTTGAAGCCACCTGTAACATTAATAATTGTTGTCGAAAGCAGCAAGATGTAGAGCTGTGCACCCTTTATCATTACCTTCACCGACTTTAGCATTAATATCAGCTCCTCTCTTTAATAGAAGATTTAAGCTTTCTACACAGCAATTTTGAACAGCAATATGTAAAGCAGTGCATTTATCATGGCCACCAACAGCATTGATATCAGCTTCTCTATCTAATAAAAAACCAATAACCTCTTTATAATTCCTGAAAGCAGCTTTATGTAACAAACCAAATCCATGATAGTTAACAGCATTAATATCAGCTCCTTCATTAATCAACTTATTAATCTTATCATAATCAGTTCTAAAAACTGCTTCAAATAATTTTTTACTGTGCTCACTCATAAATTACCTATAAATAATGATATATTTTTATTCTAAAAATCAATGGATGGTATAATTTCTGCTTTTAAAAGAATTATGATCTCTACAGGTTGAAAATTCTCTTTTATTTTTTTTGATGAAGTTGCATGATCTTTTTCTGTTTTTCTATGTTCCATTAACCCACCAATTATCATGACTTCACCGTTTTTTATTTCTACCATGGAATCCATTTCCTTCACTTCAATAACTGGTATATTTTTATTCAACTTTATCTTACTTTTTTTTGCAAAAAAGCCTGTTTTAGAGATTTGAGTGTATTCACTGATTCTAGATAACACAGTGTGTAAATTTACAAATATCTTTTCAGTATCTAAATTAATACTTGGATGTACCGTTAGTATAGCGCCTACTGGTACATTATGCATATTTTTGCTATATGTATCAGTAGCAAAATAAACATATTTTCGAGCAAAAGTCATCATAGCTTGTTGGTTATTGATAGTCTGTATTTTTGAACCTGAAACTACTTTTAAAGCACCAAACTTATCTAATTCTTTCATGATATAACCCAAATCATTTGAGAAGTTATTCTCTATAGCTGCAAGTTTTATATCATTATTTAAAGCTTCAAAATTGATGCCTGTAAGATGCTCATCATTTAAAACTACCTCTACTATCCTTGCTTCTATCATTACTTGAGAAGAAAGTATACGTTTAGTTTTTTTGATATATTTTTCAACAGCTTTGTGAATTTCGTTTCTAGCATTTAATAAAATAATACCTGTTTCTTTGTTGAAAGAAAAAAATTCACCATCATCAGTCCCATTACTATTAATGATAGTATAGAATTCTTTCTCAATGGAAGACCATAAATCACTTTTATATTGAGATTCTAAAGTATTATTTGAGTTATCATCAGCCTGAGTCATAATTTGACTGTGGGTAGCACTTTTAGCAGAACGCTCAATATTAATAAAGTTTATATGATAGCTCTTTATATACGGTAAATTTTGTTCAATTTTTATCACATTATTTTCTAGTGTATAACGCAACTTTGCACTATGAACTATACTTTCTATCACCTCTTTTATAGGTTTATCTTTTAGTTTTAAAATAATACTACCAGATATTTTGGGATTTATATCTAAATTAATATCAGCAAGCTTTCCTACTTCGATCAATAAATCTTTTATTGGTACATCTTCACTAATATTTACGGACATCAATTGATCATTACCCATAGTTTCAGGAATTTGCATTGGTAAAGGTATAATTTCTGGTATTGCAATTTCGTTATGTGCATGCTCCTTTGAATCCGCTCCCAATGCACTACTTTGACTGACTGCATTGAGGTGCATTGGATACAAGCTTAAACAAAAAACAAAAAACAGAATTTTTTTAATATAGCAGTACATATCTTTTATATATAATGAGATATAATACTGAAGGAATAGTTAAAATTAGCTTATTTTACTAGTCCTCCCGGACACTTTTTTATGTGAGGTGATTTTAACGTTGACAGGTTTTATAATCTCATTATTATTGCCATAATATATTTATATAAAGAACCATATATGACTAATGATAATAAAAAGAGTTTATGTATAGAAAGTAATAAAAAAGATTTTAGTAAATCTTATAACCAAGGGCTAAATTTTTTAGAAAAAATTCTTAGTGATGAAAAATATCATCGCAAGGAACATGAAGAATTTAGAACACGGATTTTACAGGATCGTAATAATCAAAAAGAGTGTGGTATTACATGGAGCAAAGCGTTTTAAGTATCAGATCTCTTCCAATAAAGCTTTATATAGTTGTTTAAACTTGTAGAAAGGTGCAATATTAATTGCACCTATTGCTATATTTTCAATGGAGAAAATGAAGACTGGAAGCTGCATCCATCCTATGTAAAGCATGAAACATCAGATAAAATAATTCAATTTTTAGCACACGGATGCAAAGAACTTAACATAAGTGATGTTAAAATTGTCTTTCATGGTGGTGAGCCCTTGATGTATAAAAAGAAAGCATTTGATGAGCTTTGCAGTAGTTTTAATAAAGAGTTAGCACCGTATACAAATTTGGACTTTTCTTTGCAGACTAATGCAATGCTTATTAATGAAGAATGGATCAAGCTTTTTCATAAGCACAATATCAAGATAGGTGTTAGTTTAGATGGCCCGAAAGAATATAATGATGTCAACCGTTTAGATCATAAAGGACGTGGTACTTACGACAGAGTTATAAAAGGCTTGCAATCTCTGCAGAAAGCAGCCGAAAGAAAATTGATTGATTATCCAGGAATATTGACCGTTATAAACCCAAAAACTGATTCAAAAAAAATCTATCGTCACTTTGTTGATGATCTCAAAATAAAAAGCATGGATTTTCTTTTACCTGATATTACACACGATACAATAGAGCGTGATAGACTTGATGGTGGATGGCAAATCGCTGATTTTGGAAAATATATATGTAATATATTTGATGAATGGATAAAAGATGATAATCCAGAAATTAGTATACGAATTATTGACACTATACTGCAATTCTTATTGAATGGCTCTTTTGTCTTTTCTCACTTTGGCAATGTTATTGATAATATGTTTACCATGACTATTAATAGTGACGGTAGTTTAGGTGCAGATGCAGTTCTTACAAATACTAATGCATTTAACAACATCGGTAATGTATTTGATATATCATTTTAGTATTGGAAGATGTGCAAAAAGCCCTTTCTGATTTATTAAAATTCACTTAAATTTTAGGTTTTTATAGCTTATAGATACGATTTTCTAGTTTTAAAATAGGTCTATTAATGATATCAGAATAGAAAAGTCAAGAGATAAATAAGATGAGCAATCAATAACTTATTTGTTCTTAAAGAATCACAAAAAAAAATACAGAACGGTACTAAGTTGAGAGAAAATCTCGAATTTAAACCTTAAATCTGTAATTTAAGAAGTTAAAAATTCCATTTTCTTTCAATTCTTATGGTTAATTAAGAAACAGTAGTGTCATAGTTTTCTACTGCTGCGTTTTTAATAATTTTTTTAGCTTCATTAGCATCGACCCAATTACCTGTTATCACTTTCTTACCTTTTTCTAAATCCTTATAATGTGAAAAAAAATGAACAATTTTGTTTAACAATGGTACTGGGAGATCAGAATAGTCTTGTATATGATCATAGTAACTATCTACTCTGGGAACTGGGACAGCCAATATCTTTTCATCTTGACCTTTTTCATCTTCAGTAAGTAAAGCTCCTATTGGACGTACAGTAATTATACTTTTTGGTATTAAAGGTACTTGGGTTAACACCAAAACATCTACTGGATCACCATCACCAGCATTGGTGCTTGGTATAAACCCATAATTGCAAGGATAAAACATTGAAGTTGAAAGAAACCTATCAACATAAAGAAAACCTCTCTCTTTATTAAACTCATATTTTATAGGTTCAGAATTTGCACTTATTTCAATAACGACATTTATCTCTTGAGGAAAATTCTCTCTAAATGGTACTTTATTCATATTTAGTTAGATACTGTAAAGATAAAATATAAAGTAAAAATAATAAGTTATCAAATAATTTGATTCATATCCTAATATGGATATGAGAAACATTCAATAAACTGTGCGAATCTTCAAAAAGGAGTAGAATTAGGCTTTTTCTACTGCATGGAATAGGAAATTAAGACAGAAAAATGTGAATTAGGGAATTTTTTGGTGATCTGTGTTTTATA
>NZ_JAZHPY010000056.1:0-6938 GCF_036711655.1 Wolbachia endosymbiont of Pentidionis agamae
ACAACTGATGAAGATTTATACAAACCTAGTACTTCATTTCCAAGACGTTAATTTAATACACACTTTAGGTTATTAGACTAAAACGCTTGCTTCTATACGCTTTGAATCTTTTGTTTGTAAGTTCTGCCTGTTCTTTAATTACTCATTTCTTATGTACATTTATAATGCTTCTAAATTTGAGTAATTTAAAATTTTAAGAGATTGCTCTATATGCTGTGAAATCGGTGCTACAATTGTTAAGTTTTGGCCATTAGGCAAATTGAATGATAGAGAAGTAGAATGTAAATGTATCTGTTTTGATATGCCTTCAACAAAAGCTTTTTTACCTCCATATTTACCATCACTAAGGATAGGGCAGTTAATAGAAGCTAAATGAGCGCGTAATTGATGTGTTCTACCAGTAATGGGACTCAGCTTTAAATAGGCAATGTCATGCTTCAGCTTCTCTATAAGAGAGAAATGCGTAATAGCAGGGCGTGAAGAGTTTTTATCAACTACTACCTTTTCTTGACCAAAGATATATTTTTTTATCAATGAGCGATCTATCACTCCTATTTTTTTGCTTGGAGTCCCAGAAGTTAGAGCAAGATAAACCTTTTTAACTCTTCGTTCTTTAAATTCCTGCATAAGATGCTTAGCTACTTCAGTACTGCGTGCAAATACTATAACACCACTGGTATCTTTATCTAACCTATGAACAATTTTTAACGTTTCTTTTTCTATTATTTGATCAAGTAAGTCACTAATACTAATTATAACTTTCTTGCCACCTTGCACTGTAATGCCTGCAGGTTTATTAATAGCTAGTAAGTATTTATCTTTGTATAAAATGTTATTTCGTAATAATTCTAATAATTTTTTATCACTTTTACTACTATCATTAACTCGGTAGATACAATCTAAATATTGTATTGTTATTGCTTCACCATAACTCACTCTACTACTAGACTGAACTTTACATCCATTAACTTTAATTAAACCTTTCCTTAAGGATCTTTCAAGAATAGACTGTTTAAGATTTGGAAAATGCCTTCTTATATATCTATCCAGTCTAACGCTTTCACTATCTACTATAATAGTTTTCATACATACATTATGAAGTTTTAACTTTTTATTGTCTACATTATAAAATTTTTATCGACTTGAAAAGATGGAATATGAACTCAAGAAGAAGAAAAATTGATAATCAAAATAGTCTGTCGGAAAAAATATTTTATCAATTTTTCTTAACAAATATTTTTGTATGAAAGTGGGTAATTTTCATATCAGGAATCTTGATAAAAATAATATGTAAGTTTATAGTGATATGAAAAATAAGTTGAGAAAGAGGTATTAATGTTAAAAATTACTTAAAATTTTTACATTTCGGTTGATCCTCGATATATTAAAGGCTATCATTAGAATTTAAGTAGGTAATAGCTTATTATGTTTTTTTCTGAAGTACCTATGGACTTTAGTAGTTTTTCAATTAAAGTAAATAAAGCAAGAGTAGTAATATGATTGGAGGATAAAAACTCTTATTAGTATTCAAAAATTTTGCTTAACGAGTGCCTTTAAAAATTTCAACTGTAGAAAGATTAATTGTATTAAGAGTGTGTGGAATATTTGGTGTAGTCAGTAGTGGTAACTCTGTTGTACAAATTTTATTGTCTGGGTTGCAAAAATTAGAATATAGAGGTTATGATTCTTCGGGAATAGCAGTAATAAGTAGAGAAGGTGAAATAGAAGTAAAGAAATCAGAGGGTAAAGTTGAAAGATTATTCAAAGTTATAGCAGAGACAAAAATATCTAGTGGTGCAGTTGGTATAGCTCACACTCGCTGGGCAACACATGGTCCTCCAAACTTAAAAAATGCTCATCCTGTACAAACAGATAGTGTTGCTGTTGCTCATAATGGTATCATTGAAAATTACAACATACTAAAAAGGAGTTTGGAAAGAAAAGGAGTTTCATTCCAAACTGAAACTGACACAGAAGTGATACCAAATATGCTTACTTTATATTTAAGTAAAGGGTTATTACCAATTACTGCGTTAATGAAGTGTTTGAATAAGCTACATGGTTCGTTTGCTTTAGTTATTTTACTTTCTGAATATCCTGATACTTTATTTGTTGCAAAGAGAAATTTACCACTTGCAATAGGCTATAATTGTGATAGTACACTAGCTGCATCAGATTTTAATACTTTAAATTTGTTTGCGAATAGAGTATCTTTTTTAAAAGATAATGATATTGCAATAATAAAATCCTGTAGTGTTACTATATATAATAATGGTGTGCAAGTTGAACGTAACATTGAAAATAATAATCAAAGTCATTTCCTTATTAGTAAAAATGGGTATTCAAGTTTCATGTTAAAAGAAATTTTTGATCAACCATGTGCGCTGAGTAATACAATAAAGCAGTTTGATCAGCAATATAAAGCTTTGATACATCAAAATCAGAGCAGATTCTCCAAGCTCTCTCACATAACTATTGTTGGATGTGGGTCATCATATTTTGCTGGGCTAATAGCTAAGTATTGGCTTGAGAGTATTGCTCAAGTTCGAGTGTACTTGGAGATTTCGTCAGAATTTAGATACAGCGATGTTATGCTAGAAAGTGAAAGTATTGGACTTTTTATCTCTCAATCTGGTGAAACAGCTGACACTATAGAGGCTTTACGTTATGCAAAAGCACAGAAACAATTTACTATTAGTTTAACTAATACGGAAAACAGCAGCATAGAAAGAATGTCAGATATGGTGTTTCATACCATTGCTGGTCCTGAGATTGGCGTTGCTTCAACAAAAACATTTTTAAGTCAGCTTGCTGCTCTTGTATGTTTTACTTTAGAAATTGCAACAATAAAAGGTATTTCAGTCAAGAGTGATACTTTTCCTTGCATTTCTAAGTACGTGGAATATATTTTACATATAAAAAAAATAGAACATGTATCTAATTTATTTTTAAAGTACAGCAAAGTTATTCTAATGGGCAGAGGCACATCATATGGTGTTGCTATGGAAGGTGCTTTAAAAATAAAAGAACTCTCATATATTAATACGATTGGTATCGCAGCAGGAGAAATGAAGCATGGCTCGATAGCTCTAATTGATGAGAACGTACTTGTTGTTGCAATAATTCCTTATGATAATCTTTTCTTTAAGACACTTGCAAATGTGCAAGAAATTATTACAAGAAAAGGAAAGGTAATCGCTTTTACAGACGAGCAGGGCATTCCTTTCTTGCAAAGTATTTGTGAAAAAATAATAAGGCTACCAAAAGTTGATAGATTTACCACTCCAATAATTTATATTGTTGCAATGCAACTTTTAGCTTACTTTATTGCAGTGAAAAAGGGACTAAGTGTAGACTATCCAAGAAATCTTGCGAAGTCCGTTACTGTTGAATGAAAAAACAGATCTTACTTTATATCTATTAAATTATCAATATTAACACAGTGCCAGAAAATTTAAAAAAAGATAAAAAGCTGTGGTCATAACACACTCCAACTATGTATTAGCCGACAAAGAAAGTACAGGAAACAGAGGGTTTTTGTGGTTTCAAGGAACATGAAGCGAGAGTAGAAAAAATGTGCACCAAGAAATTTACTGGGGATCTATGTCGAGTGTGCTCAAGTTCAAATTTGTTCTTCAGGTAGCCACAAACCGTTTCGATAATCGATCTCTTTCATAACAAAATCTTCTCTTTTAAAGGGATTAATACGTTTTTCATCCTCTTTTTTACTTTAGTTTCAAGCCTCTATCAAACAACTCTTGAAATAGCTTAATATGTCATCAAACAAAAGTCCTGTCAATCATATGAAGGCAATTTGGGAAAATCTAATTTGTAAAATGGAGGGCAAAATACGTAAAAAACTTTAAAGTTTTTACACGGCGATTGGTTGTATAGTAGGATTATGATTAGAATTTCTGAGTACGCTATTTCTGATACTCTGGTGTGTTTTTTGCAGTTTGATAAAGAGCCTATTTGCAAAATTCTCATCTACCACACAACAAAAATCCTCGACGGAATAGTAAAGTTCCGTAATATCTTTTTTCGTGGGTGATTATTGCTTAAATACTGGAGTTTACCATGTTTTCCTTCTCTGAGCTGCACTTTATTCTATTTTTTAATCTATAACTGCACTAAGAAGGTGTCTGCAAACTTAAGAATGAGCTAATTTACGCAACATAATAGTAGTCATGAAAATATTGGTTTTGAAGTGTGAGAAGAATGTTCATAATCTTTGCTCATTCGTCTAAAGTTTGAAAGCCAAGCAAAAGTTCTTTCAACAATCCAGCGCTTAAATATGAACTCAAATTCTACTAATAGCTTTCTTAGGTATTGTCCATCTGTTTTTATTAAGCATCTATTTTTAAGGTTGCCAGTGTATCCTTGATCAGCAAAAAATAATGTAGCAAATTTTTTTCTTGCTTCAGCCAAAAGCCCCTTCACGATCTTGAATGCTTGTGCTTGCTTTGTACTTCTGCTGTAGACCAAGTATATCCACAACAATGTGACGCTTTAGGTAATTTCCTCCATTGACAACCTGTCCTCATTACATATCTTAACCGCATCCTAATATCGTGTTTTCTCGCTCTACCTGTCTTTTTTGGTTCAAAATATGGCTGCAAAATTTCCCATTCTTTATATCACTAGGGTACATCTTAATCTCACATTTTAATACTGTTTATATCACGTTTTTCTTACCTATTATAGTAGTTTTCAGACACCTTATGAGAACTCATAGAGTTTTTTATGTTACCATCTTGCAAAGCTTTTCTATTGCTTGTTGATTATTACTGATCATTACTTGAGCTTCTTTCTTTAAGTTTTTAATATTTTCTGTAGTAGCATTATCCATTTCAATGGATGCCATTTTTAATGGAGATTGTATTCTTATGTATTCACACTCTAATATTTTATGGAGCTCATAATCCACAGCATCAATACTGCTACTAAACATAATGTCTAACAAAGGTTTTATCCATGTTATCTTTCCATATCTTTTTGAGTTTATATTAGTAGCATTAGGTAATCTGCCAGTACCAATTGAAAACAGAACTATATCGCTATCTGGAAATAATCTTTTGCTATTCGCATAGGCACATGCTGCAGGATCATTAGCAAAAACACCTCCATCAATTAAAACTCTTTCCATATCATTTATTTTAAGGTACTTTGGTTCAAAATAAGTAGGTGCTGCTGTAGATGATCTTAATGCATCTTTCAGCTTTGTGAAATTTCTATCTTTCTTCCAGCTTTTAAAAAAGAATGGACATCCGTTGTGCACATCATAACTAGTAATTAGTAAATTACTCGATATATCTGCAAGAGTGGAATCACCAAAATACCTATCTAATACGTACTCAATATTTTTATGAGAATATTGAGCACAATAAAACCACGACACCAATTTTCTTGGAAACGAAGACATAAATATATATTGTCCAGACTCCTGGTAAAGCTCAACCATTTCACTTGCAGAATAAAGAGGTTTATCTTTTTTGCTAACCCCAGCCAATACAATTGCACCAGTTGAAGTTCCTACCATTAAATCAAATATCTGTGATATTGGCTTCCTTGTTCTTTCCTCTATTTCTGCTAATATGACTGCTGAGATTATTCCCCTAATTCCACCACCATCAACAGAAAGAACAAATTTAGCCATATTTTCAATATACCTTTATCATCATTCTTATAATACATATTTTATAATATATACCAACCTTCTCCTGAGAAAAACCTTCTCTTTGGGCACAACAGAACCTTCTGTGATGAAGATCATTTTAGGTGGACGGTGTAGTTTCATCTATTCCAGTCATTAGACTTTCGAAACCTATGTCCTTACATTTGTTATCCCTACTATTTGTTCCATATTAACACCTTTCAAATTATCATCAGGTTTAGTACACATATCAGGCTTTAGAACATAATACATAACACCAGCTGTAACGATAGCCATAAGCAAACCAATGCTAAGCGCTACACCAATTGCAGGTAATAACTCAAGCCCTATAGCAGCACATACTGTATATGTTACGAGCGAAAAAGCTGCAAGAGATATGGAGCTATAATATCCTATTTTTTTATTTTTGGCATGTTTATCTCGTTCCTCTTTCTCTACTTTAGCATGTTCCTCTTTCTCCTCCTTATCTACTTTTCTCATAAAAGCAATCAATGACATCTGGTAAAGTGTTTTAGGAACTAATTTAGAAATATCATAATTAACTATATTAACTCTTGGCATGGAAACATTTGCAAGTGTTTTAGATATTTTAGACTGGAATTCAGTTTCTTTTTTCCGTATAAAGTCAACTAATTCATCGTATAGCATATTTTGTAATTCTTTATTCTTACAATCAAATAAATAGTTAATAAAGTGTTTATTATTTTCAATAAAAATATGCTTTTTTACTTTACCATAATTACAAAACAGAGTAGAAACATAATCTTTTGGATATTTTTTCCAATTATCTTTCAATTCCTCTTGATCTCGTATACTCTGATGCTTACACCATAACTTTACTAAGTTATCAATTTTTGTATCTTGAAAAAATTGATATAGCTCTCCGTACTCTTGCTTAAGTTCTTGAATTTTTTTCTTATGCTTTTCATAATAAGGCCAAAATCTTTCATCATTTTCTATAATTTTCTTATTTTTCTGAAACCCAACATTATAAATGATATCAGGATTAGAAATTTCTAATTCTGCAATGTTGCGCAAGAGTAATAGCTTAGTTTTTAAATCTATTACATAATATAAAGGAGTTTTGCCATATCTATCAAGAGCATTAACATTAGCTTTATTTTCTATTAGAAGTTTTACAATGTCTGTATGCCCACATTCAGCAGCTTCATGTAAAGGAGTTATACCATAATTATCAGTAGCATCAGCATTTGCTTTATGATTTATTAGAAATTTTACAATGTCTGTATGACCATGTTCAGCA
>NZ_JAZHPY010000057.1:0-6887 GCF_036711655.1 Wolbachia endosymbiont of Pentidionis agamae
ATGAGATAGAATGAGGCAAAATATATATATTATTATTAAAGCTTTCGATAGCAAGTTACTGGATAATTGTATAAAGAAAATTCTACATTATTTAGAGCAAACAACAGTTAAGTTTAGTGGTCCTATTATGCTGCCTACAAAAATTATGAAGTTTACAGTTAATAGATCTCCTCATGTAGATAAAAAATCTAGAGAGCAATTTGAAATCAGAAGCCCGAAGCGTTTGATTGTTTTGCATAATCCGGTTGCTACTGTAGTAAAGATGTTGGCTGATTTAATTTTGCCAGCGGGCGTAAAGGTTGTATTAAAGATTAAAAAGGGGGCGTAGATGAGAAGAGTTGGTCTGTTAAGGAGAATTGGCTTGTTGTTAAAAAAAGTTGGTTGTACTAGGCTCTATCCTTCTTTTTTAGGTATTCCTGTTACTTTGTTATGGTTAGAGCCAACTTATATTGTGAGTTTAAGGGAGAGAGATAATTCTATTATTTTGGCACTTAATAATTTAAGAAATGTTGCCAAACCTCAATCAAGTTATCTTAGGAAAAACAATGTCCCATATAATTCTAAATTATATGAAAGTAGAGTTAAAAGTTTATCAGGCGTTCAGTTGGGTCTGGTGAGTATAAATCATTTTGTTGTTGGTCAATATCTTGATATTACTGGTAATTCAAAAGGTAAGGGGTTTGCTGGTGTGATGCAGCGGCATAATTTTAGTGGTCTTAGAGCATCGCACGGTGTTTCTATTGCTCATAGGTCACAAGGTTCGACAGGTCAATGTCAAGATCCTGGTAAAGTGTTTAAAGGAAAGAAAATGGCTGGTCGTTTTGGTAATGTAAGGGTAACTGCGCAGAATATGGAGTTACTATCTATTGATAATGAGCGTAATCTTATTGTTGTAAAGGGTAATAATGTTCCTGGTTTTAAAGGTAAGTATGTTTTTGTAAGAGATGCTATTAAGAAGCCTTTGCACAGAGATATTCTTTCTCCTGTGAGCTTTGTAGTGGATACAGCTGATAGTGATTTGATTAGTTAGAGTTAGATAAGTATGGAATGTAATGTAGTTGATTTATATGGCAAAGATGTTGGGGCTGTGAAGCTAAATCACAGCATATTTTCTATAGAGCAAAAAGTTCATGTGTTGCATGATGTAGTAAAGTGGCAATTAGCTAAAAGGAGATCTGGTACTCATAAGGTTAAGGTTATTAGTGATGTTTCTGGTACTACTGCTAAGCCTTATAGTCAAAAGCGTACTGGTAGGGCAAGGCAAGGAAGTTTGAGGTCTCCTCAGTTTAGGGGTGGTGGAGTTATTTTTGGTCCAGTAGTAAGGACTCATGCTTACTCTCTTAATAAAAAGGTACGCAAGCTTGCTTTAAAGGTTGCTTTATCTTTGAAATATTCTTCTAATCAGTTAATTATTTTAAATGATCTTAATGTTCAAATTCATAAGACCTCTGAGCTTTATAAATGCATGAAGTATTTTAAATATTCTTCTTTTTTGATAGTAGGGGATTGTGGGAAGGACCTATTTTTTGCTTCTAGAAATTTGTATAATGTTAATTTAATAAAGCCAATTGGTCTAAATGTTTTTGATATACTGAATCATGAATGTTTGATGCTAACAAGTGATGGTGTGGGTTATCTTGAGAGTAGGTTGCTGTGATGAAATATAATCATATAATAGAGTCTCCTATAATTACTGAGAAAGCTTCTTTTTTAAGGGAAAAGTTTGATAAGTATTCTTTCTATGTTTCTTTCAAAGCAAGTAAATCTTGTATAAAAAAAGCTATAGAGTCTTTGTTTGATGTTAAAATTAATTTAATTAATGTTATAAAAGTCAAACCTAAGTCAAAACTTTTTAAAGGTATATTGGGTCAAAAAAAATGGAAAAAAAAAGTATATTTTTCATTGAAGGATGGTTGTAAATTAGATATCATGAGTATTTAATATGAGTATGAAGTTTCTTAATCCATTTACTCCGTCATCTCGTGGGACAGTGTTAATAGATAGGTCTATTTTATCGAAAGCTAAGCCTGAGAAGTCTTTAACATGTGGTAAAGTCGCTAGTGGTGGGAGGAATAATTATGGTAGAATTACTGTACGTCATATAGGTGGTGGCCATAAGAAGCAATATAGGATTGTAGATTTTAAACGTAGTAAAAATGGTAATGCTGTGGTGCAGCGTATAGAGTATGATCCAAATAGAAGTGCATTTTTGGCTTTGATATTATATGAAGAAGATAATGTGAAGTCTTATATATTAGCTCCTCATGGTATAAAGCTTGGTGATGTTATTTCTTCTGGTGATCATTCTGATATATTGCCAGGAAATTGCTTGTCTCTAAAATGTATACCTATTGGTTCTTTCGTGCATAATGTAGAATTAAAGCCTGACAAGGGTGCTTCTATCGCTAGGGCTGCTGGTTCTTGTGCCCAAGTTGTAGGTCATAGTGGGAATTATGTTTTGTTGAGGCTTAGATCTGGTCAGATGAGATTAATCTTATCAACATGCAAGGCTTCTATTGGTGTGGTTTCGAATATTGATCATAAAAACATAAAACTAGGTAAAGCTGGTAGAAGTAGATGGCTCGGAATAAGACCTAGTGTTCGTGGTGTTGCAATGAATCCTGTTGATCATCCTCATGGTGGTGGTGAAGGTAAGACGTCAGGTGGTCGTCATCCTGTTACTCCTTGGGGTGTTTCGACAAAAGGCAAAAAAACGAGAAAAAGAAAAAAGTTAAGTAATAAGTATATTAAACAATTTAAGAGGTAGTATATGGCTAGATCTTCATGGAAGCCACCTTTTTGTCATCCTTCTTTATTAAAGTTGATTAAGAAAGCAGCATCGTCTAATATTAAGGATGTTCGTGTGATAAAAACTCGCTGTAGATCTTCTGTTATTATTCCTGCTTGTTTGGGGTTAAGGTTTGCTGTTTATAATGGTAAGACATATGTTCCTGTTAATGTTAATAATCAAAATATGATAGGGTATAAATTTGGTGAATTTTCTCCTACTCGTAAATTCACTGGTCATAGCGGAGATAAGAAGGCAGTAAAAAGGTAGTATATGGTTAGTCAAGTAGTTAAGGCTAGTGTAAGGAGTGTAAAATCAACTCCTCGTAAGCTCAATTTAGTTGCACATTTAGTTCGTAACAAGAAGGTTTCTTTTGCTAAGGCGCAGCTAATGTTTTGTAAAAAGAAAGCTGCCGGTTTTATAGCTAAAATTTTAAATTCTGCTATTTCTAGCGCTCAATATAATTATGGAATGGAAATCGATAATCTATACATAAAGAATATTTTAATAGGTAAGTCTTTAACTTTACGTAGAGTGAATCCAAGAGCAATGGGTAAGGGGAATAGGCTTAACAAGTGTTATAGTAATATATATATTGAATTGATGGAGGAGGATAAATAATGGGGCAAAAGGTTAACCCTATTAGTTTTAGATTAAAGGTTATAGGTACATGGGATTCTATTTGGTATGCTGAGAGGAGTTACGTACAAAAGTTACATCAAGATTTGATGATCTCTGATTACATACAGAAGTTTTTTAAGCAAGCATATGTTTCTAAGGTGATAATATCTAGGCAGGTGTCTTCTATTTCTGTAGCCATACATTCTGCAAGGCCAGGGTTAATTATAGGCAAGAAAGGTGTAGATATTGAAAAAGTAAAGAAAGATATTCTCAAGAAAATGAAATGTAATGTAGATTTTAATGTTGTAGAAGTAAAAAAATCCGAGTTGGTTGCATCTTTAATAGCAAGCAGTATAGCACAGCAATTAGAAAAGAGAATCTCATTTAAAAGAGCAATGAAAAAGGCTGTTCAATCTTGTTTAAAAATGGGTTGTAAGGGAATTAAAGTAAGTTGTGCTGGACGTTTGGGGGGAGCAGAAATGGCTCGTACTGAATGGTACAAAGAGGGGCGTTTGCCGCTTCATACTTTGCGTGCTAATATAGATTATGCTGTTCGTGAAGCGAAGACGGTTTATGGTATCATAGGAATTAAAGTTTGGGTTTATTTGGATAATTAGGTATATTGATGTTTATTCCAAGGAAGAGTAAGTATAAAAAGGCTTTTAAAGGGCGTATTAGAGGTAATAGTAAGGGTGGTACTTCTTTATTGTTTGGTGATTATGGATTAAAGGCTTTAACTTCAGGGAAGGTAACATCAAAGCAATTAGAAGCTACTAGGCGTGTAATATCGAGGACTTTGAAACGTGCTGGTAAAGTGTGGATTAGAATTTTTCCTGACACTCCAGTTACTAAAAAACCTGCTGATGTACGTATGGGCAAGGGAAAAGGTAGTGTTGAATGCTGGGTGTTTAAGGTAAAGCCAGGGAGGATTTTATTTGAGGTTAATGATGTGCCTTTATATCTAGCAGAGTCAGCCTTGAGTAAGGCTGTATCTAAACTGCCTTTGAAGTGTAAGTTTATTTCAAGTCATAGCTAAATGAGGTTATTGTGGATATAGTCGATATTAGATCAAAATCTTCTGAAGATTTATTATTAATCATTAGGAAATTAAGGGAAGAGTTTGTAAGGTTGGTTTTTCAAAAAAAAACAGGCCGGTTAAATAATACTGCACAGTTTAAGGTAATAAGTAAGAGCATAGCTCGTGTTTTAACTGTTTTAAAGGAAAGAGAGGCTGATAAAAAAGATGTCTAAGAAAGTGTTTTGTGGTACTGTAATTAAGGTGTATAATAAGACTATAAAGGTTTCGGTGTTGAGGACCTTTAAGGATAAATTATATAAGAAGGTTATAAGGAGGTATAGTAAATATACCGCTCATGCTGATAGTGATATTTATAAAAACGGTGATAAAGTGTTAATACAGGAACATAGACCAATTTCTTCTACAAAAACGTGGATAGTGATTAATAATGAAGATTTAGTGTAAATTTTATGATTCAGAAAAATACATTATTAAATGTGGCTGATAATTCCGGTGCTCGTACTGTTTTATGCATTGGTTTATTGGGCGGTAGAAAGTCTGCATCTATAGGTGATATAATAGTTGTATCTGTTAAGACTATAAATCCTAAGGGTAAAGTTATAAAGGGTAAAGTGTATAGAGCAGTTGTGGTTAGGGTAAGGAAATGTATTAGGAAGCAAGATGGTGCTATGATCTCCTTTTCTAGTAATGCAGTTGTGCTGATTAATAATCAGGGTGAGCCTCTTGGTACTAGAATTTTTGGTCCAATTAAGAAGTTACCAACTGGTTCTTTTATGAAAATTATGTCTTTAGCTGTTGAGGTTTTATAATGGGTAGTAAGCTAAAAGTTGGTGATGATGTAATAGTATTGGCTGGCAATGATAAGGGTAAAATTGGAAAAATTATAGGTGTAATAAATAAAAATTTACAAAGAAAAATGATAGTTTCTGGTATAAATTTACATAAAAGGCATGTTAAGGGGAGAAATGGTAAGGCAAGTGACATTGTTACAAAGGAAATGCCTATAGATGTTTCTAATATTGCAATGTTAGATCCTAAATTTCGTACTCCTACTAAAGTTGGTTTTAAGTTTATAGATAGTAAAAAGTTACGTTTTGCAAAAGTTTCTGGGGAGATAATAAATTAAATGATGTCTGAAGGATTATATCATCATAATACTATAAGTTCTTCAATAATGGAGGGTGTGGCTCATAAAAATGTAATGGAAGAGCCAAAGTTTGTCAAGATATGTGTTAATATCAGTACTGGTAGAGCTGCTGCGGACTCCAAGATAGCGAATGAGTTGCATGATATATTATATTTATGTTTTGGTCAAAAACCTGCGGCGACTTATTTAAAAAAGTCTATTTCTAATTTTAAAGCTAGAAAAGGTGCAATTGTTGGTTACAAGTTGACTTTGCGCAGAAAAAATATGTGCGAATTTTTAAAAAGATTAATATATATTGTTTTACCAAGAGAAAGGGATTTTATCGGGTTTAGTGTAAAGCAGTTTGATGGCAATGGTAATTTTTCTTTTAGTATAAAGGAACATATATCATTTTTAGAAATAAATTATGATAAGGTAGTAAATATTTATGGGATGGATATAACTATTGTTACTACTGCTAAAAATAGTTCTCAATTAAGAGCACTATTACTAACTAAAAATTTTCCTATTATTGATTAATAACGAGTATGGCAAAAAAATCTGTAGTACAAAGAAATCTAAAAAGAATTATTGTATGTGGTCGCTATAAGGATAGGAGGGATGAGTTGAAGTTTAAGATTAAAGATAAGAATCTTACCATAAATGAAAAGGTGCTTTTTCAAGCTAAATTAACAAAGCTATGTAGGGACTCTTCTCCTATTAGAGTGAGAAATAGATGTTTTTTAACTGGTAGGCCTAGGGGGGTGTACAGGAAATTTGGTTTATCTAGGGTAATATTGCGTGATTTATGTGCATTTGGTAAAATTCCAGGAGTAACTAAGTCCAGTTGGTAGGGATATAAAGGTAAAATTATGGCATTATCTGATAGTATAGGTGATTTTATAACAAGGATACGCAATGCACAGCTTGCGATGCATAAAAAAACGAAAGTGTTGTTTTCTAAAATTAATCTTTCAATATTAGGAATATTAAAGGAGGAAGGTTATATTGTAGACTATAGCAAGGAAAGTAAAGGTAATGTGTCTTGCTTGATTGTAAAGTTAAAGTATTATAATAATTCTCCTGTGGTTACTAATATAGCTAGAGTTTCTAAGCCTGGTCAGCGTTATTATTGTAAGTCTAAGAATGTTAATAAGTTTTATAATGGATTGGGCATTTTTATACTTTCTACTTCAAAAGGAATAATGACTGATTATAGTGCACGCGAGTTGAAGGTAGGTGGAGAGGTTTTATGTTCTGTTTTTTAAATTAAGGAGTAATATGTCACGTGTAGGTACTAAGCCTATTGCTAT
>NZ_JAZHPY010000058.1:0-6867 GCF_036711655.1 Wolbachia endosymbiont of Pentidionis agamae
CACGTAGATGCTTTATCATCTACGTGAATTGCCCAGTTTAATCTTAGAACATTGAGTGATAACAAAGGGAATACAATCAATGTATAACTTTCAGAAAAAGTATGAAACAAATACCAAGATAATATTGAAGATATTCCTATAAAGGCAGTAGTAACCAATTGACTTAAGCAACTTCTTCGTGATAAAGCTGCAAATAATGCTCCAAACAAGGGTAGAAATACTATAAACTTGACAAAATTCATTCTTTCATTAAATTTATTTGTTCAACACTTATACTGCTGTACTTTCTATAATATACAACCAATATTGCAAGTCCTACTACTGACTCCACAGCTGCAACAGTTAAAATAAACATAACAAATATTTGTCCAACTATATCATTCATAAAAACAGAAAAGGCTACTAGGTTCACATTAACTGCAAGTAACATAATTTCTATTGATAATAAAATATGAATTATGCTCCTACGGTTAATCAAGATACCACATACTCCTATAATAAATAAAACTGCAGCTAGTATTAAAAAGTGATTTAATCCTATTTCCATTCTATTCCTTCCCTAGGCTTAGCCTTAATAAGTTTAACATTTGAGGATTGCATTAACTGCTCCACTAACTTTTGTTTTTTTACTCCTTCTTTTTTATCTCTCAATGTTAATGTAATGGCACAAACAATAGCAACAAGCAACAGAATTCCAGCAAGATGAAAAGCATACATATAATGCGTGTATAATATACTGCCTATAGCTCTTATATTATGCAGATTCTCATGTACATTACCAGTTTCAATTGGTTTGGAATTCTGAACAACAAATAAAATGGTTAATAAAAATACTAAAGAGAGAATAACACTTACAGCAATATACTTTATTGAGCTTTGATTAAATCTCATATCAAGCATCATCACTACAAAAAGGAATAGTACTGCAACTGCGCCGATATACACTATCAGTATCATCATTGCAATAAATTCTACTTGAATCATAATGAATAATATTGCAGAATTAATAAATGTAAAAATTAGAAACAGCACTGAATGCACAGGGTTTTTTGCACTAATCACACTGACAGCTGACATAATAATAAGAGTTGTAAAGAAATAAAAAGCTAAAGAAAAGAGCACTGGGCTATAACTAAATTACTAACTTGATTTAAAATATCTATAACAATAAAGTCAATATAAAACTACATATTTGACTCATAGTTTTACATTATGTGAGTCACAAGTAGTATCAAGATATATTAGTTTTGACTGTATTGATTCTTCTAATTCATCTCTTAAGTTTTATCTAGTATCTATATTTGTTTAATAGATTGAAAATTGAGTAAAAATATTGGTGTGCAGCTTTTTGAATGTTCTAACCAATATTTGGCTAATGATAATAATTACTAATGATAATTAGCACTGTCCTGTTATAGGTTGTTCTTATTTTTATAAATTTATTAACTGTGTTGTTGATACAGTGTAATTTTTATCGCTTTCATTGCTATAAATATCAACGGAATTTAATTTCCCCCATCGTGGATTGTAAAAATCCCTCGCTCTGAGGCAAAGGGAAGGATATAATAGTCATATATAGTGACGTTATAAATATAATTCACATTCAAAATACGATATGAAAGTACTACTCGGTCTGGATTCTAAAGTACCGTAAAAGGGTTTTTCTTAGCAATGTTTCTGTTAGGACCAGAGAGTTGCTAAGTTATGAAAAGGTAATATATATCTATTAATGAAAGTTAGCTTATTCATCAAATTGATGAAAATTTAACCCTTCACCTTATAAACCCAAACTATGGATTAGGCAATAAAGGAAGTATAGGAAACAGAGGCTTTGTGTAGTCTTGAGGAATATGAAGCGAGAGTAGAAAATATGTTGAGTGTTCTCAAGTTCAAATTTGTTTTTCAGGTAGCCAAAACCATTTCAACTTCAACAATCGATCTTTTTCTCAGCAAAATCTGAGAGTAGTATTAATGCATTTTTCATACCCTTTTTTATGTGAGTAACAAACTTTAATACTCTATAAAACAGTACATGAAAAAGGTCTTTTGCAATATATCTCCAAATAAGAATCCAGTAAATTTTTGTGTCAAATTTGCCATAGGTTTCTATCATTAACATTGCTTTTTATCAGCATAAGTGCTTAAATTTCTTCTTTTTATTAGATGAGATTTAAAACCGAAAAACCAGCCTCTTACTCAATTTTGCAATTTCAGCAAAAACTTTGTTTCTTGAGGTTCTATGACAAACTGCAATTGAAGTTGCATCTATGTATGATGGTAATTTTGAAAACGCACAATTATTTACATAATTTATATAAAAAAATTTGAAAATCTCCGCATCTAAATTGCTGATACAGAAGTATTATTGTAAGAATCTCTTGAATGCATGATTCCTGGTGTCTTGGTAGGTTTTTTGCCGTTTGATAAGAGCCTGTTTACAAAATTCTTATCTACCACACAACAAAAATCCTCAACGAAACAGTAAAGTTCTGTAATATCTTTTTTCATTGATAATTATCTCTAAATATTGAAGTTTACCCCTATTGTCCTCAGCTACACTTTTATCTATTTTTTAATCCATAACTGGGGTTAATAGAGTCAGGAAGAGTTTTCTGCCATATAATGCAGTATGGATAAATGATTTTGAATATGAAATTCTAATGTTTCCAAAAACTCATTATGACGATCAAGTAGACAGTACAGTACAATACTTACAGTGGGTAAACAAAATAAATAACAACATAAGAAAAATTAGAAACTTCTCACTAAATAATTTACAAGTATTTAATAAAAGTTACATATAAGAAATAAGTACTTAAAAAATTTGATTAATAAGTCTTATATTTTTATTAATTTTCTGATATATTGAATATAAATAAAAGTGAGGTAATATAAATGCATAATCCAGTTCATATAAATCAAAAATTCAAAGAATTAAATTCTTTAGCATTACGTTGCAGGCCTAATTATCAAAAAAATTATTGTTCTCTAACAGATCACGAAAAGGAAGAATATAAAAATCATGTCAAAAAAGAGAAGCAATGGAAAATACTGTCTATAATCTTAGACATTGATTTAAAAGAATTTAACGAAGAGAATAAAGTAATTCAAGAATTTAATGAGCTACTTAATAGTGATAAGGATTTTGCATATCAGACATTAAGCTATGTTATCCATACTAATCATAGGAAGTTGTTTAATATTTTATTTAATTCACTAGAAAAAAATCGAGAGAGTTATAAGAATCCTATAGAAGAACGGAAAAACGACACTATAATGTGTGCTATCTTAAACATTTACCTAAAAGAAGCTGGCGGAAGGAATAAAGTAATTCAAGAATTTAAAAAGCTACTTAGTAGTAATAAGAATTTTGCATATCAGATATTAGACTGTTCTGGTGGTCGTAATGCACTATTATTTAGCACTTTATTAGACTCATTGAGCAAAGAAAATAAAGAGAGTTATATGAAAATTATATCTAAAACGGCAAAACAGAAATTAAATAATTTAATAAAGCTTGATGCTAGCACTTCTGACAACGACAAGTCTTATCAAGAACATTGTCATCAGTCACAAGATGTACAAGCAGGGTATGGTCATCAGTTGCACGATGTACAATATCCAGAACATAGTTATCAGTCGCAAAGTTCACAGTCACAAGATGTACAACCAGGGTATGGTCATCAGTTACACGGTGTACAATATCCAGAATATAGTTATCAGTCGCACAGTGCACAAGCACAAATGCCATTTATAGAGCAACAATATGGAGTAGTTAGTACACATGTGCTGCCAGGCAATCTAGAGGAAATATCTATAGATCAGCAGTCAGCTAAACGTGCGAGGCTATAATAAAAGTTGTGATAGATATTTAAATGGGCTTTTATATTATTACTATGTAAAAGCCTTACATTAAACGTATTGGTGAAGCATAAATTTCTTACAATTATACATAAAAAATAAATCTTGTGCTTCACTAATTTGTCCATATACTTTACATAACAAAGGTATGTGGAAATATAAAATGCCTAATCCAGTTAATACGAATAAAAAATTCAAAAATTACATTCTTTAGCATTACATCAAAAGATAAGAGATTTTAAAAATTTTTATCGTCGGCTAACGAGTAGTGAAAAGAAAGAATATAAAGATAATGTAAAAAAAAGGGCTCGTAACAGCCATGCAATGGCTATGATCTTAAGCATTGATTTCAAAAAATCTAACAGAAAGAACAAAGTAATTCAAGAGTTCAAAAAGCTATTTAGTAGTAATAAGGATTTTGCATCTAAGATATTAAACTATGCTATCCTTCGTAATACAGAGTTATTTTATACCTTATTTAATTCATTAGAAAAAGATCAAGAGAGTTATACGGACTCTATAAGAAAAGAATTACCGAATAGAAGGGCAATGTTCTTAATCCTAAGATGTACTTTCGAAAAAGCTAACGGAAAGAATAAAGTAATTCAAGAATTTAATAAGCTGGTTAATAGTAATAAGGATTTTGCATATCAGATATTAAACTATTCTAGCTATCGCAATATATACTTGTTTGATACTTTATTTGATTCATTAAGTAAAGAAAATAAAGAGAGTTATATGAAAGTTATATCTCGACCTGCAAGACTAAGATTGAATGATTTTATAAAGGATAGTATTTTTAACAAGAACAATTCTGATCCATCAAATGAATTTATTATCTCACAAGGTATATCTGAAACGTATAATAGAGTTACCACAAATCAAAAATTCGCAGAATTATATTCTTTAGCATCACGTAATAAGATAACAGGTTTTAAAAATTATTTTTATAAGTATCTAAAAAGTCGTGAAAAGAAAGAATATAGAGATGATGTAAAAAAAAGTACTCACGGAACTGCAATGGCTATGATCTTAAGCATTGATTTAAAAGAATCTGAAGGAAAGAATAAAGTAACTCAAGAATTTAATAGGCTATTTAGCAGTAACAAGGTTTTTGCATATCGTATATTAAACTTTGCTATCCATAATAATATGAAGTTATTTAATACCTTGTTTGATTCATTAGAAAAAGATCAAGAGAGTTATATGAACTATGTAAAAAAAGAAGGGAAGAATAGCAGGGGAATGTTCTCAATCCTAAGCCGTACTTTAAAAGAAGCTGGCGGAAGGAATAAAGTAATTCAAGAATTTAAAGAGCTACTTAGTAGTAATAAGAATTTTGCATATCAGATATTAAATCATGCTACCCATAATATAAAATTATTTAAGACTTTATTTGACTCATTAAGCAACGAAGATAAAGAGAGATATGTAAAAAGGGGTATATCTCAATCTGCAAGAGTAAGATTAAATAAATTAGGTAGTATTAGCACTTCTAACAATAGCAAGTCTTATGGTCACATACAACCAATAGAAATACCAGATGAATGGGATCCTAAGATATTTGGTGATAATTCAACAACGCATGGTCAAATAAACAATGTACAATTACAAGAAAATAATGATGTACTTGATGTAGGCACTGAAACAATAGATAAAGCAGTGATAGAAAAGTTAGGTGATCAGTATATTGATATTGCGAAGAGACATATACGGACTTTAATATGGGAACATTTTAAAGAGTGCTCAGATAAGTTAGATGAAGATTCCACAAATTCTCGAGAGAATGTTACTAAGTCTAAGGAGTATGCGGCAAGTATGGCCCTTAGCTTGAGAAAAGAATTGGCAAAAAGGTTTGATAATGCATTACTCAAAAGCTCTCACGATGATCTACCACATGAAGCACGTGGAAATGTGCTGAGCAATCTAGAGGAAATATCTGTAGAGCAACCGTTAGCTAAGCGCGCAATGGTATCATAAGATTTTTAAAAATAGGCTTTTGTGGATGACAGAAATATGAAAATATTAAGAGATCTATGAAGCCTTACGTTAGATTTTTCATCACTAAACACGTTGCTGGAGCAGTTGTCAACACCAACTCCATTAAGTTCCTCAAAATTTCAAATTAATCTTGTATTTTTATTAATTTTCTGATGTATTATATATAAATAAAAGTGAGGTAGTATAAATGCATAAAAGTAAATTTAAAAAATTAAATATTCCAGAAAAATTTACAATATTAGATAATCTAGTGCGTCATCGTCATAAATCAGATTTTTGCAAGTTATTTTCTTATCTCGAAGATGCTGAAGTGCAGCAATATATAAAATCTACTATAGAAAGTAAGAATTGTCGTTCAATGAGTTACATATTACACGCTATGCTTGCAAAAAATAAAAGTAGTGAAATACATAAGGAATTTAAAGATTTACTGAGTAGTGATCAGAATTTTGCGTTTGATGTGTTAGAATGCTCTAAAAAGATGTATGAAAAAAACTATTTAATCGTTTGATTTTATTTCTTACTCCAGAAAATTCTCATAATTATATTAGCACTAGGAACGATGAAAAAGTAAAAAATGAATCAGAAACTATAATAGTAGTACATACAAGAAGTAGTACTGTAAGTACTAGTGGAATTATACCTAGGCAACCCGATCTCTTACAAAAGGTTAATCAACCAGAGATAGCATTCAGTATTTTCTGTAGATAGCGTTACAAATGCTGATGAAAGAGGACGTCAACCAATACAACACCATAAAAAACAATTATTAGAATTGTATAACAGTACATTGCAGGTTGCAACAGGGTGTAATGATAATCAAGTAAGCTCTAGTTTACCAACAATAGCAAGTAATGTAGCAAGTAGTCTAATACAAGTATCTATAGATCAGCCATTAGATAAGCGTCCAATGGTATTATAAAAATTGTTAAGCTTTAAAATTGTTAAGCTTTTTATGTTGATAATATAATCTAGTAAAAAAGTTTTAATATAAAAATTAACCTT